>NZ_JARRQY010000001.1:0-145039 GCF_037381185.1 Acidihalobacter sp. | reverse complement strand
CAATCGGGTGCTGGCCCGAAGACGGTTGCTGGAGACGTGCGTCTGATGGTTGGATCAAAGAGCAAAACACGCCTGCGGGGGCTCGAAATCGAAGCCAATAGGCCGGCGTCAACGACGATAACGTCGTGGTTCGCGCCACCGTGGACGGATACGTGAGGGGCCAAACACCTCGCCGGCTGAATCAGCAATAAATCAGCGTGTCCCTAGATGAATGGTGACACTGGAGTCGAGCAAGGAAATTTGAATACTCGGCTAGAAATTGGTACTCCAGTTTTGCTCTAGGAATGATCACTGCATATAGTGAAGACGTGATCTCGACATAAACTCCAACGGACGATGAATTCACGATTTTTTCGAAAAATGTGATTCCAATCATGCCGAAGTCTTAGGGTTATTGTTCCCAACGAAAACGCAGCAACACGCGCGGCAGAGAAATCTAAAACCTCTCGAATTATTGGGAATAAAGCCTTGTATAACGCCTCTTTCGCGGAGAAAACAAGAACGCACCTCTCAGTCAGAGGTAGTCTGTCGACAACTGCATATTCACTCCTCCTGGCCACAAGGCGAAAGGCGCTGAGATCTGCCGGTAAATCTCGCATCCAGTGCATGTCGATCCCGAGCACTGGAGTAAAGCTGCTCTTAGCTACAATGGCAATAGCCCCAACGGAAGAATGGCTAATGCTCCCAATCCAGCCTTTCGGCCAAATAGGCAAACGGTCGTCTGCGACCTTGAATAACGCTTGCTCGACCGGGCCACCAAGCTTGAAAAGTGCCTCGGCGGCACAGGCTCGCCCTAAAAGGAAATCGCGTTTTCGTGATTTTGCAAAAGTGTCCGGCGGTTCTGGCGGTAAGAATTGTACAAAGGGAAATGTTTTCCGCTCATCGGACGAATTGTGAAACATGCATTGCATACCAAAGGCGTGCGGCAGATAGAGACTCCTTCTCAGCTCTTCAGAAAAGCTAGTTGTCATTGCGCTACCTGCTTGGCATCAATATCTATCGATCCGCGAAGGTCCGAAAGCCATTGAGATACAAGCGCATGGACGGGCTCAGGCTTGTCAAGGTGAAGCGTGTGTCCTCCGCCATCAAGGGCAGAAAAAGTCATTTTTGGGTAGAGGTCGATGAGCGACAGTGAGTCACTGTATCCCACCATATTGTCCTGCTTGCCGGTCAATACTAATGTCGGACCAGAGTGCCTCATTTTTTTACTTGGTAGGGACAAGGCGTGATTTCCATCGATAGCACCGATAGTATCTGGATTGAAAGCCCGCAATCCAGGCAGTATGTACTCTCGGAACAAAAGCCAATTCTCATACGTAACTGAAGCAGCGGTATGGAGATAGGCGGCCCTGTCCGATCTACTCAATTCGGAGAGGAATTCTGGCCTTTCCCGGTGTTTAGACGCACGAGGGAGGGATCGGCCTGCAGCGTCGTTGATGATCTCCGGGCAGAGCAGGCAAAGTCCAAGCACTTGGTTTTTCATTTCAGTCGCGATAGCGCGTCCGAGCAGGCCACCGAACGAATAGCCAACAATCGCGAATTTCTGCCCCCCAACCAGTTTCTTGATCGCCGCTAAAACGCGCTCAAGGACCGCTTGAGAACCATCGATCCCCTCGCATTTCGAACTTTCGCCCATCCCCGGGAGATCAATATAGATTCGTTTCCAGTTCCCATGATGATCGATGACTGAGTCGAGCGGTAGTAAAGCGCGATGATCCAAAGGAAATCCATGGAGCATGATGATAGGTTGAATGAATTGAAGATAAGGGTACTAAGGTAAACCAGCCCACTTAGAATCGCAGCACACAGAGCAAAGCTAATGATTCCAGCCAGCCAAAAATATTGTTCTAGCTTTCGGTCGCGCTGGATGTCTCTAAGCTCCAGCCGGACTTCTTCGTGATATTCATCCAAATCCATGATTCGAATCCTCCGCAGCTGTCGAATTGGCTGTTTTTATGACGTTGCCCGATGATGACTTATTGTCCAGACATTGGCTTGGCTTTCGCAAACCGCCTCAAGGCTCGAATCCGAAGCGTTCCGCTATCCATGCCACGGATTGCGCTACCAGCGCCTCGTGCTCGGCATGGAGTCGCCAGAACGTCCGCCATTGCATACCCTTGGGCTTCAACCCGTTGCCATTCAGAAAACCGGGCTCCCAGTCCAGGCGCGCGCGTATACATTCGATGCGCCGCGTTAGCCTGTCGTCCAGGCTTTCCCGCTGGCTTTGGTAGGTAAGCCGGTAGCAGTGACGGCACGCGAAGATGCCGCCGCCGTACAGGATCGCCACCCGCCGCCCGCAGTTTGGGCAACGGAACCAAGGGCGCTCACCTCCGTAGTTGCAGGCAGTCCACGTCAGATCGACGGGCAAGGCTTCGTCTCGCCACTCGCCGCCGTGCTCCCTGTGCCGGTAATCGAGCACTACACGTCCCGGTTCGGCTCGCACGTTGATTGATGCCGTGGTTTCACCATTGCGTGACCAGCGCCAGCGGAAAGCCTGCCCAGGTTCTAGCAGGCCCTCACGATGCCAGCGCCGCACATCGATAGCCCGATAATCGTTTGTCGTGTCCGTGGTGCTGGTGTACCAGCGCCGACCGCTACCGTATCCGCCCATAGGTGCTCCGATTTTTATCCGAAATCAATAGGTAAGTTCACTGCTTACGCACTGTTCGCAGGGCGGCATGAGTGAGAAAATATGAATTCGGCAAGTGAGGAAACCCCTTTTATGGGCTCTCAATTCTCTCAATACCCATCGCCAACGCCTAGCCTAGTGCGCGTTAAGGCATCCAAAAACTCGGGCGCACTGGTTATCCACCCCTCGTGCGCGTGATGGCTCAAAAATTCAGGCGCCCTTTTTTATGGGCTCCATAAAACGTCAGAACTTGGGCTTCGCCGGTAGCATGAAATCGATGCCACAGCTTCTAAGCTCTGCCTCGATGCTCAAACGGACAAACTCGCTAAAGTTCCGGTGCTTGTGGTACTTACCCTGCCTGAACAGTTCGTCCACCCGGCCCATTGTCTAGGCGTCGATTGAGATTGACAGCCTGTATGGCTTCCTTTGAAAGCGTCTCGGATTGCGGTTCATGGCTTAGCCGCCTGTACTGCCAGACGCCGCTGTGCGAGCGACACAAGCCGTTCGGTCAGTTGTTCGTCGCCGAATGTCCTACGCGCCACCTCGCCGCGTGTAAGCGTGATTCCGTGCGCTCCCAGCATAAAGCCGCCACATCGTCCACATGCGCCGCATCGGGCGTAATGAAGCGTCAGGGCACTGCGTTTGGCTTTCTGTTTGAGCGTGAAGCCACCGCATGAGCATGAAGTGCTCATGCGGCAATTTCTCGATGGTAGGCAAGCGCGACGGTCGCCAGACAGAACCGGAATTGTGAGTCGTCGTATGGTGAGCAGCACCGACGGAGGTGAAAGAAAACACCGAGTTATTTTTAGGCGTACAAGTCATGGATTCCTTCGGCGCATTGTTACAGTCGCGCAGCGTGATCGCTTCATTCGTCAGTGCGTACTCGCTCGCGTTGCGGGTTTTCTGACTGAACGTCCCTGGCTTGAGCAGGCGGACGAATCCGCGATCCAGCAATTCGTCGCGTGCCTTCTCAGCCTTGCACCGTCCAACGTCCAACCGTCGCATGATCTCGCGGGTGCTCAGGTAGATGCGATTCTCGCGCCCGGCATAGAGCAACCGAAATTCGACCAATAGAGCGCGCGCCTCACAGCATAGCGATTGATACGCGTCTGTATCCCGTTCCCACTGGTGGATGCGTGCGTGTCGCTGGCCTCTGGTAGCCACGTCACGCCCCCTTGCTGTTCAGCGTGGCGAGCAAGGCTTGTGCTCGTGCCCGTTCGGGCGACAGTAGCCTATAGCGACATACGCGGGTGGGCGCGCCTTCGTAGCCTGCTACGGTCTCCATCTCCCGGTAGACGCTGATTCCGTAGTCGCGTTGGATGCTGGCAACGGTGGTATGTAGGCAGTGGTCGTGCAAAGCGCGTTCGGCCTCGAAGCGATTGAATGACCGCCCAGTTGCCAGTGCCCGCAACACACGGTGAATCTTGCGCGGACGGACGGTAGAATCGGCTTTGCTCGTTTCGTCATGGCCCGCTTGCCCGACTGCCATCGGGGGTGGGCTTTTCTTTGTCTCCATGATCACCCCCTTACGCCGCGTTGCCAGTGGCTTGGGTAACGCGCTCAGCGATCCAGGCATCTATCGAGGATTCAGGCCACGCGACGGCACGCGGGCCGATGCTCACGCTACGCGGGAAAGTTCCCGCCGCCATGTCGGCATATATCGCGGTTCGGCCACGGCCTGTGCGGCGCATGACCTCGGGCAAGCGAATAAGGCTTTCGGGCTTTGTGTGCTGCAATGTTGGCATGTTCGATGGCCTCCGTGTTTGTGCAAGGCCATCGTGCCGTGTCCGATACTGGGGACGTGCCAACTGGCAAACCTCGTTGCCACTGGCAAGTAGGTTATCCGTCGAGCAACTTTAGCCCCTTGGATATTCGATCCCGTACGCTGCTCTTACCCAAGCCGTTCACCCGAGCATCCTGTAACGCATCTAAGGTTTCTTGTACTAGGGAAGCTATCTGGGAGGCATTAGGTTTCTGACCATGCTGAAATCGATCGGATCTTTTAGATAAAGCCAAAGCCAAACACCCAATTAACCTCAAATTCTGGTTGTGCTCGCGTTCGGTCAGTGGAGATTTAGTACGAATAGCGTTTTCTAGTTCCCTCAAAGCCGCCATCCTGACGACTATAACGCCATCACTCGGCAAACCGCCCGCGGGATGAAATCGATTATTTCTGATTGAATCCAACGACTCGCGTCCCTCAAGAATGGCGCGGCGATCTTCTCTGAGCTGTTCAAACTCTTCTCTGATCTGTTCAAGCTCTTCTTTGCGCGGTTCAAGATCAATGAACTGCTCCTGTAACTGACAAACTCGTCCGGCCTCATCCTCAACAAAAGCACCGTCCAGGGATTCTAGGGTTACTTCTGGACCTCCAGTTATTGACTGGTAGTAATGCTCAACATCAAGTTGCTCACCACCGATCATCGGCAGATCCCACACCCCAGAAATAGGCTTTACCTCGTCGGATAATGTGAGATAGCGATCTTCATCAATCCGTATACTCGCCAACATCTTGAGCTTGCGACCTTTTGCGTGCTCAGAGCTTTCTTCAAGCAACCCCATCTCTTCCAGTAGGCTGCGAGGAACTTGCCGCCAATTCAAATCCTCGGGATATGTGCCAGCTTCGATGCGCGCTTTCAGATCATTCCAAGCATACGTCGCTACTACTCCACATCGCGCATACGCATGGTTCACAAACTGAACCGATAGGCGCAAACGTCCATCCAGTCCCAATCGAAGGACGTCGGCTTCAGTGACGGGCTCACCGAACAATATCGACAAATACTCGGCGGCTTTGGGCAGCGTCAACCAGTCCATTAGCTCAGCTAGTCTCATGCGCCAGCCCTCAAAGCAACGACGTTACTACCGGCCTTGATCTGGTCCAGATAATCCGCCCACGCTTGCATCATCTTCCGCCGCTCGGGCAGGTGTGCCGTGCGGTTGTAGGCACGGCCGTTCGGATCTCGTACCGCATGCGCTAGCTGGTGCTCGATGAAGTCGGGCCGAAAGCCCAGCACCTCATCCAGAATCGTTCTAGCCGCCGCACGGAAGCCGTGGCCGCTCATTTCGTCTTTGGGGATACCCAGGCGGCGCATGGCGGCGTTAACGGTGTTCTCGGACATTGGACGGTCGCCGCGCGGGTTTCTGGCGCTGGGGAACACGTACTGCCCGCGTCCGGTCAGCGGCTCAAGCTCGCGCAGTATTGCCACGGCTTGCGTAGACAACGGCACAATGTGCTGCGTGTTGGTCTTGGTGACGATGTAGCGCCATTCGGCTGCGTCCAGATCAATATCGGCCCACTGAGCCTGCCGCAGCTCGCCAGGGCGCACGAACACCAGCGGGGCTACCCGAAGGGCGCAGCGCACGGTTAGCGTGCCTTCGTAGCCGTCCATGATGCGCAACAACTCGGCCAGTCGGTCAGGATCAGTGACGGCGGCGAAGTGCTCGGCCCGATAGGATGACAGTGCGCCGCGCAGATCCGGCGTAGGATCGCGCTGTGTGCGCCCTGTCGCCACGGCATAGCGGAATATCTGCCCGCAGTCGCCCAGGGCTCTGTGAGCGGTCTGTATCGCCCCTCTCGCCTCGATCCTGCGCAATGCTTGGAGAAGTTCCGGCGGCGTGACTTCGGACACTGGGCGTCCGCCGATCCAGGGGAAAATATCGCGCTCCTGCCGCCGCAGTATGCGCTCGGCATGTTCGGGGTTTAGCGTGGCCGAATGCTTATCGTGCCACTCCCGTGCAATCACTTCGTAGCTGTTAGCCGCGCGGTCTGTCTTTGCAGCTTTCACGGCTTTGCGGTGCTCGCCAGGGTCTACGCCTTCGGCCAGCAGCGTACGGGCTTCGTCGCGGCGTGCTCGGGCGGCCTTCAGCGTTATGTCAGGATAAACGCCGAGTGACAGGCGCTTTTGCTTTCCCTCGAATCGGTACTTGAAGCGCCACCACTTGCCACCACTTGGGGCCACCTCAAGATACAGACCGCCAGAATCCCCCATCTTGTAGGGCTTGGTGGTCTCTTTCCCTTGCGGAGTAAGGCCGGGCTTGGCGTTGCGAATCTGCGTATCGGATAGCGGCATGGGGCCATCTCCCTACAGCAGCGGGTGACGTGGCCCCGATGTTGGCCCCAGTTGGCCCCGGTTGTCAACGGTTGCCCCCGGACTACTGCGGACACTACAGACACAAAAAAGCCCGCTTTAATGCGGGCTTGCGGACTTTTTCGGATCTTGACGATCTAGCTTATGGAGGCTGAGGTCGGAATCGAACCGGCGTACACGGCTTTGCAGGCCGCTGCATAACCACTCTGCCACTCAGCCTTAGGGAGGGCAAAAACGGGCGTGGATCATAACATGATCGGACCCGACACGAAAAACCCCGGATTTACCGGGGCTTTTTGAAGAATCTGGAGCGGGAAACGAGACTCGAACTCGCGACCCCAACCTTGGCAAGGTTGTGCTCTACCAACTGAGCTATTCCCGCTTTCAGGCCGGAAATTCTATTAAGCGAGGCCAAGACTGTCAACTACCTGTCATCCTCGTCCGGCGACCTGCCCTCAACTGCGACAGGCCGCGCAAGATATACGATTGCGTTGCATCGGTCAAGCCGTGGATCAGACCTTGAAGGCCGCGCCGAGGTACTTGAACATGGACACCAGCGTCAACACCGCCGCAAGGTACAGCAATACCATGCCGATCGGCTGAGGATCGATGCCGAACACCGTCTCCTTATACAGCAGCAACACCAGGGCCACCATCTGCGTAACGGTCTTGAGCTTGCCGATGAAGGCGACCGCCACCTTACCGCGCTGCCCCACCTCGGCCATCCACTCGCGGAGCGCCGAAATGGTAATCTCGCGACCGATGATGATGACCGAGGCAATCGTCAGCCACGGCGAAGCGTAGGCCTGCGTCAGCATCACCAGCGCCGCCGCGACCATCAGCTTGTCGGCCACCGGATCGAGAAAGGCGCCGAAGCGCGACGTTTGGTTGAGCCTGCGCGCCAGATAGCCGTCCGCCCAGTCGGTCAGCGCCGCTAGCGTGAAGATCAGTGCGCTGATCGGCGGAGCCCAGTGCCACGGCACGTAGAATACTCCGATGAATACCGGGATCAGCACGATCCGCAGCCAGGTAAGCACGATAGGCAGATTAAGAGGCATTTCTCGGTCCGTTTTGCACAAATGACACCGGCGGGGAACCGCGAACGCTATCCGCCTACTGTCGATCCAATCCTTTGGAAGCTACCACGTGCGCAGAAACTGCGCATCAATCCGTCGACCAATCCACGGCGGCGCCGATCCTTTACTACCACAAGCCGCGAATCACACGCCGCGAAATCAGCCTTGGGACACGCTGATCAAATGGCTACGCGGGCGATTTGCTACGCGCCGCTCGCTCCTTCGCTATCCACTCGATATGCCTCACTCGCTCGCCGCGTGCACCTTGCAGCGCATCCCTTGGGCCTTCGCTATGCTAACCGTTGGTATGCAGGTAGGCGTAAACCTGCTCGGCAAGCCTACGGCTGATGCCCGGCACCTTGGACAACTCTTCCACACCCGCACGAGACACCCCGCGCAAGCCGCCGAAATGTTTGAGCAGCACTTGCCTCCGCTTGGGCCCAAGCCCGGGCACGGCCTGCAGCGGCGAGTCGGTACGCGCCTTGGCGCGGCGCTGACGATGGCCGGTGATGGCGAAGCGGTGCGCCTCGTCGCGAATCTGCTGCACCAGGTGCAGGGCCGGCGAGTTGTGCGGCAAACGGCGCGTACCTTCTCCGCCGCTCATGGTCAGCGTATCGAGTTCCGGCCGCCGACCCTCGCCCTTGGTAACGCCCACGATCATGACCTGATCGAGCTGCAGTTCGGCCAGCACGCGCTCGGCCTCGGCCACCTGCCCGCGCCCGCCGTCGATGAGCAGTACGTCTGGTAGCGCGGCATCGTTTTCCTTCAGCCGCGTGTAGCGCCGCGTCAGCGCCTGATGCATGGCGGCGTAATCGTCGCCCGGCGTGATGCCCTCGATGTTGAAGCGCCGGTAGTCGGACTTGAGCGGCCCCTCGCTGCCGAACACCACGCAGGAGGCCACCGCGGCCTCGCCGCGCGTGTGACTGATGTCGAAACACTCCAGCCGCGCAGGCGGTGCATCCAGCTCCAGGGCCTCCTGCAGCGCCTCCAGCCGCTGCGTCACCCCTGCCCGCGACGCGCTGCGTGCCTGCAATGCCTCCAGGGCATTGCGCTCGGCGAGCTTGAGCCAGCGGGCGCGCTCGCCGCGCACAGCGCTGGTCAGCGCCACACGGCGGCCAGCCTGCTCGCCCAGCATCTCGGCGACCAGCTCCTGTTCGGCCGGTGCGTGGCTGAGGATGATCTCGGACGGCGGCTCGCGTTCGAGGTAGTACTGACCGAGAAACGCCTGCATGATCTCGTCCGCCGGCATGTCGTCCGGTACGCGCGGGAACAGGCTCTTGTTGCCCAGATTGCGACCGCCGCGGATGAAGAACACCTGGACGCAGGCCGCACCGCCCTCCAGGGCCAGCGCCACGATGTCGAGATCGCGATCGCCGCTGCCGCTGACGTACTGCCGCTCGCTGATCTGGCGCAGCGCCTCGATCTGATCGCGCAGCTGCGCCGCGCGCTCGTATTCGAGCCGCTCGGCGGCCTGTTCCATGTCCTTGACCAGATCGCCGATGACGGCGTCCGAGCGCCCTTCCAGGAACCGCACCGCACGCTGGATGTCGGCGCGGTAGCCCGCCGAGTCGATGTAGCCCACGCAGGGTGCCGTACAGCGCTTTATCTGGTACTGCAGGCAGGGCCGCGAGCGGTTGGCGAAAAAACTGTCCTCGCATTGGCGCACACGGAACAGGCGCTGCAGCAGGTTGAGCGTCTCGCGTACCGCCCCGGCCGAGGGATAGGGGCCGAAGTAGCGCCCCGGCTGCTTGCGGCTGCCACGATGGAAGGCGATGCGCGGGAAACGGTCCTCGGTGGACACGTAGATATAGGGGTAGCTCTTGTCGTCACGCAGCAGCACGTTGTAGCGCGGCCGATGCGCCTTGATCAGGTTGTTCTCCAGGATCAGCGCTTCGGCTTCGGTGTTGGTCACCGTGAATTCGACCGCGGCGATCTGCTGCACCATCGAGCGGATGCGCGGGCTGGAGACGTTCTTGCGGAAATAGCTCGAGACGCGCTTCTTGAGATCCTTGGCCTTGCCGACGTAAAGAATCACGCCGCCGACGTCGAGCATGCGGTAGACGCCCGGCCGGTGAGTCAGCGTCTTGAGGAACGGCGCGGGCTCGAAGCCGCTGGGCAGGCGTTCGGCAGCCATCGGCGCAGGCTCAGTCCGTATGCGCCCCGTCCACCCACTCCCGTGCGCGGGCGATCACAGCATCGAACATCGCCTCGGTCAAACGCCCCGTCTGGGTGTTGTAGCGACTGCAGTGATAGGAGGCCAGCAGGCGGCGCGCGCGCGGCAGTTCGAATTCGGCGGCATGCGCGAAAGGACGGTCGGCCTGGCGCAGCCCCAGCGCGCGGATCACGGCCTTATGCGCGATGCCACCGAGGCTGAGCACGACGGCGCCATCAGGCAGTCCTTCGAGTTCAGCGCCCAGATAGTCGTTGCAGGCGTTGACCTCGGCGCCGACCGGCTTATTTTCGGGCGGCAGGCACTTGACCGCGTTGGTGATGCGGCAGTCGCTCAGTACCTGTCCGTCGTCACGGCCGCTCACCTCGGGCTTGGCCGCGAAGCCGTAGCGATGCAGCGTGCGGTACAGCAGAATGCCGGCGTGATCGCCGGTAAACGGCCGGCCGGTGGCGTTGGCACCATGCATGCCGGGCGCCAGACCGACGATGAGCAACCGCGCCTGCGGATCACCGAACGGCGCCACCGGCCGGCAGTGGTATTCGGGGTACTTGCTCTTGACGCTGTCCAGAAAGGCGCTCAGCCGCGGACAGCGCCGGCACTGCGGATCGAATGAGGGTACTGCACTCACTTGCGCTCCTCCTCGTTCCATTGACTGTAGGGATGCTCCACCAGGCAGACGTTGTAGTAACGCGGCTCGTGCGAGACTTCCTCACCCAGCCAGACCGGCCGCTCGAAGTCCTCCTCCGGCGTCTTCAGCTCGATTTCGGCGACCACCAATCCCTCGTTGTCGCCCTCGAACACGTCGACCTCCCAGCAATGACCAGCGTACTCGACCCAGTGCCGCGTCTTCTCGATCAGCGGTTTGTGGCACAGCCGGTCGAGCATTTCATGAGCATCCGGCAGCGGAATCGGGTATTCGTATTCCAGGCGCTCGATGCCCAGCGTCGCGCTCTTGACGTTCAGATAGGCGTCCTGCTCGGAGACGCGCACGCGCACGGAACTGGTTTCGGCCCGGCCGAGATAGCCCTGACGATAGTGCATGCTGCGGTAGGCCACGCCTTTCCAGGCATCCGACGCGACCAGGAATTTACGCTCGATCTCGCTTGCCATACGGGTATCCGTCCATCGGGGATGAGGGCTGCACGATAGTGGCGGAAAATTTCTCCGGAGCAGAGGTGCGAAGCCGGGATCTCAGAAGCGCAGTATGGCCGAGCCCCAGGTAAAACCACCGCCGAAGGCTTCCATGAGCACGGTTTCGCCGCGCTTGATACGGCCGTCGCGCACCGCCGCGTCCAGCGCGAGCGGAACCGAGGCGGCCGAAGTATTGCCGTGCTGGTCGACGGTGACCACCACCCGCTCCATGCTCATGCCCAGTTTGCGGGCGGTAGCCTGAATGATGCGGATATTCGCCTGATGCGGCACCAACCAGTCCACGTCGGACTTCTTCATGCCGTTGGCGCGCAGCGTCTCGTCGACGATGCGGCCCAGCGTGTTGACCGCGACGCGGAACACCTCGTTGCCGCGCATGCGCACCTTGGCCTCGCCCGCCTCGACCCTGTCGAGGCCGTCGGACACGCCGTAGGGCACGTGCAGCAGTTTCTCGTAGCGCCCATCCGCATGCAGATGCGTCGACAGTATGCCCGGCTCGTCGCTGGCTTCCAGGATGACCGCGCCGGCGCCGTCGCCGAACAGCACGCAGGTACCGCGGTCGGTCCAGTCGATGATGCGCGAAAACGACTCCGCGCCGATCACCAGCGCGCGGCGCGCCGTGCCGTTGCGGATGAACTGGTCGGCCACGCTCAGCGCGTAGACGAAACCGGTACACACCGCCTGTATATCGAAGGCCGGACAACCCTGCACGCCAAGTCGAGCCTGCAGCAGACAGGCGGTGCTGGGGAAAATGCGATCGGGCGTGGTCGTGGCGACGATGATCAGGTCGAGGTCCTGGGCACTGCGCCCGGCCATCTCCAGGGCGCGGCGCGCCGCCGCCTCGGCCAGGTCGCAAGTGGTCTCATCCTCGGCGACGATGTGGCGCTTTCTGATGCCGGTGCGCTCCGTGATCCACTCGTCGGAAGTGTCTACCATGCGCTCCAGATCCCGATTGCTCAGGACGTGCTCGGGCAGATAGCTTCCCGTGCCGGCGATCCTCGAGTACACCCTCATGAGATACGCCGCGCCGACAGCAGGGATTCGAGCTGTCTGTCGATGCGCTGCGGAATGGCCTCTTCCACTTCCAGACGCGCCACGTCGATGGCGTTGCGCAAGGCGACCGAGTCGGACGAACCGTGGCTCTTCACTACGATGCCGCCGAGTCCCAGGAAACTCGCCCCGTTGTACTTGCGCGGGTCGATGCGCCGTCGCAGCGCATGCAACACGGGCATGGCAAAGGCAGCGGAAATTCGAGTCAGCAGACTGCGCGAGAACTCCTCACGCAGGAAATGCGCGATGGTCTTGGACACCCCTTCCATGGTCTTGAGGGCCACGTTGCCGGCAAAGCCGTCGCACACCACCACTTCGACCTCGCTGAGGAAGACGTCGTCGCCCTCGACAAAGCCGACATAATTCAAGCCGCTGGCTTCGAGCAGCTTGGCCGCGCCCTTCACCTGATCGTTGCCCTTGATGTCCTCCTGCCCGATGTTGAGCAGGCCCACCTTGGGCTGCGGATGATGCTCTGCAGCGGCCACCAGCACCGAACCCATGACGGCGAACTGGTACAGCTGATCGGAAGAGCAATCCACGTTGGCACCGAGATCAAGCATGTAGGTATGCCCGTTGACCGTCGGAATACGCGCGCAAATCGCCGGCCTGTCGATGCCCGGCAGCGTCTTGAGCACGTACTTGGCGGTGGCCATCAACGCGCCGGTGTTGCCGGCGCTCACGCAGGCCTTGGCCTCGCCACTCTTGACCAAGTTCACGCCCACGCGCATGGACGAATCCTTCTTCATGCGTAGCGCCTGTGCCGGAGGCTCGTCCATTTCCACCGTCTGAGTCGTGTGGTGAACGCTCAGACGCGAGTCCTTGTCCGCGCCGAGCTTCTCCAGCTCGGCGCGGACCTGGGCTTCGTCGCCGACCAGGATGAGGCTCAGGTCATCGTGGCTACGCACCGCCTCAACCGCCGCCGGAACGGTAACGGAGACGCCGATATCGCCACCCATCGCATCAAGTGCGATCGTAATCATGGACGCCTCTCAGACTGGTATGCCGGAACGCAATTCACGTTCCTGCGCCTCCAGCACCTATTCCTCGGAAACGCTTTCTTCGGTCTTGACAACCTGACGACCGCGGTAAAAACCGTCGGGCGTGATGTGGTGGCGCAGATGCGTTTCGCCGCTGGTCGGATCCACCGACAGCGTGGGCGCCTTGAGCGCATCGTGCGAACGACGCATGTCACGGCGCGAACGGGTCTTGCGGCGTTGCTGAACAGCCATGGCTCTACTCTCCGATACTTCTAGTGTTTCAGGTTTTTCAGAATATCAAACGGATTATCCGTCTGCGTTTCGATCGCGCCCTCGTCGCTGTCCGGCTCCAGCCAGCGTACCGCCTCGGGCTCACACTGCTCGACTGCGGCGTGCCGCGGTATCAACGGCAACGCCAGCAGCAATTCGTCCTCCACCACGTCCTTCAGATAAACGCCATCCGTGCCCGCCTGCAGCACGTCGTCGCTCTCGGTCGCGGTCTCCAGTTGCACGTCCACGAGCCGCAGCACGGTTTCGCCTTCGACGTGCTCGCGCAACGGCCCAAGACAGCGCTCGCAGCGCAGTACCAGTTCCGCACGATATTTCAGACGCAGCTTGCGCTTGCGGTCCGTATCGCGATAGAAAGTGAACTCGCACTCGGCCTCGCCGTCCGTTTCCATCAGCGAAGCCGCCAGCCGCTCCATCCCGGTCAGGGGAATATTTCCCTGCATGGACCATCCCCGATCGGCCGCCTTGAGCGGGTCGAGGCGCAATGGCAATTCACCGGACATAAGCGGCTAATTTTATGTGTGAAAGGCAAATGATGTCAAAGATTCTGCGCCGCCTCCCCAGTCTGACGGGCAGTTGCCCCACCCCCGGGCTCGGGCTACCCTTGCAGCGAACCCAAAGTCCGCCCGACGCGGCGCAGTCGCAGGCAGCGCGTGCAAGCACCCGCAAAGATGCTGCACCACGCGTAAGAAAGCGTCGTGCACGCCCTTTTGTGACGGTATTCCGGCAGCCGACCGGACCCGGCCAGGCTCTGTTCACGCAAGTGCGCGACGCGCTGTTGCGTCCGCCTGAGTGCCCATCAAAGCGCGAGGAGAGAATTTTGGTCACTCCAAATGAACGACGAGCAACACCGAGTGGCGCTCAGGCGGACACAACCCGAAGAGCCGAGCCGCTTTTCGCGTCCCACGACGTCGCCCCTCGCTTATGTAGCTCTGCTACACCACGCCCGCGACACCTGGCGGGCTACGAAATGCGGCTCCGGCAGCACACCGCGCAATCGTGGGAACAAACCTCAATACAAGAGCGGGCATGATCAGGAAGATACTCATCGCCAATCGCGGCGAGATTGCCGTGCGCATCATTCGCGCCTGCGCGGAACTCGATATTACCTCCGTCGCCGTCTATACCGACGCCGACCGCCATGGCCTGCACGTCAAGAAGGCCGACGAGGCCTATTACATCGGCCCCGACAGTCAGGCCGGCTATCTGAACGTGCACCGCATGGTCAACCTCGCTCGAGCGGCCGGTTGCGACGCCATACATCCGGGCTACGGCTTCCTGTCGGAAAACCAGGAACTGGCGCGCCGCTGCGAACAGACCGGCATACGCTTCATCGGACCCAGCGGCGACGTGATCGAACGCATGGGCGACAAGCTCGCCGCGCGCGCGGCGATGATCGAGGCCGGCGTCCCCGTGGTACCCGGCAGCGAGGGCAATCTGCGCGACGTCGACGAGGCCCTGCTGCTGGCCGAGAAAATCGGCTACCCGGTCATGCTCAAGGCCACCACCGGCGGCGGCGGGCGCGGCATACGCCGCTGCGACAGCGCCGCCGAGCTGCGCCGCAACTACGAACGCGTACTGTCCGAGGCGACCAAGGCCTTCGGTTCAGCCGAGATCTTCATGGAAAAGGCCGTGGTCGATCCGCGCCACATCGAGGTCCAGGTACTGGCGGACACGCACGGCAACGTGGTACACTTGTTCGAGCGCGACTGCTCCATCCAGCGCCGCCACCAGAAGCTGCTGGAAATCGCCCCCTCGCCGCAGCTCGACGACGCGCAGCGCGCCGAAATCGGCGAACTCGCGGTGCGTGCCGCGCAGGCAGTAGGCTACACCAACGCCGGCACGGTCGAATTCCTGCTCGACGCCGACGAACATTTCTACTTCATGGAAATGAACACCCGCCTGCAGGTCGAACATCCGGTGACCGAAATGATCACCGGCATCGATCTGGTGCAGCAGCAGATCCGCATCGCCGGCGGCGAGCCGCTGCCCTTCGCGCAGCAGGACATCACCCGCCGCGGTTTCGCCATGGAGTTCCGCATCAACGCCGAAGATCCGCAGAACGACTTTCTGCCGAGCTTCGGCCGCATCACTCGCTACTTCGCCGCCGGCGGCCCCGGCGTACGTATCGACGGCGCGGTCTACACCGGCTATACGATTCCACCGCACTACGACTCGATGCTGGCTAAGCTGATCGTCTGGGGGCTGGACTGGGACTCGCTGGTGCGCCGCGGCCGGCGCGCGCTGCAGGACATCGCCGTCTACGGCGTCAAGACCACCATTCCCTATCACGAGCAGATACTGAACACGCCGGACTTCATCGCCGCCGACTTCAACACCGGCTTCGTTGAAGCCCACCCGGAACTGACCGCCTACTCGCTCAAACGCTCCTCCTCGGACGTTGCGGCGGTCATCGCCGCGACGCTCGCCGCGCATCGCGGTCTTTAAGCCCGAATCAATTCAGGTGAACCATGCCGAAGGTCTACGTTACTGACACTATCCTGCGCGACGCCCACCAGTGCCTGATCGCCACGCGCATGCGCACCACGGACATGCTCCCGGCCTGCGAGCGGCTCGACCGCATGGGCTACTGGTCGCTGGAAGTCTGGGGCGGCGCCACCTTCGACGCCTGCCTGCGCTTTCTCAAGGAAGACCCCTGGGAACGCCTGCGCATGCTGCGCGAGGCTCTGCCCAACACGCGCCTGCAGATGCTGCTGCGCGGGCAGAACCTGCTCGGCTACCGGCACTACTCCGACGACGTGGTGCGCGCCTTCGTGGCCCGCAGCGCCGCCAACGGCATGGACGTGTTCCGCATCTTCGACGCGCTCAACGACCTGCGCAATCTGCGCACCTCGATCGACTCGGTCAAGGAGGCCGGCAAGCACGCCCAAGGCACCATCAGCTACACCGTCAGCCCGCTGCACACCATCGATCAGTTCGTGCGCCAAGCCGAGGAACTGCAGGCCATGGGCTGCGACAGCGTCGTGGTCAAGGACATGGCCGGCCTGCTGACGCCGATGGTCAGCGCCGACTTGTTCGCCGCGCTGTCCGAGGCCGTCGACCTGCCGCTGCACCTGCACATCCACGCCACCTCCGGCCAGGCCGGGATGTGTCAGCTCAAGGCGATCGAAAACGGCTGCCGCCACATCGACACCGCGATCTCATCCTTCGCCGGCGGCGCCAGCCACGCCCCGACCGAAGCCATGATCGCCGCCCTGCGCGGCACGGACTACGACACCGGGCTCAATCTCGAACTGGCCCAGGAAATCGGCTTCTACTTCCACGAAATACGCAAGAAATACCATCAGTTCGAAAGCGAGTTCACCGGCGTCGACACCCGCGTGCAAAGCAATCAGGTACCCGGCGGCATGATCTCCAACCTGGTCAACCAGTTGCGCGAACAGGGCGCGCTGGAACGCCTCAACGAAGTGTTCGCCGAAATTCCCCGGGTGCGCGAAGACCTCGGCTTTCCGCCCCTGGTCACACCCTCCTCGCAGATCGTCGGCACGCAGGCGGTGCTCAACGTCATCACCGGCAAGCGCTACAAGACCATCACCAACGAGGTCAAGGCCTATCTGCAGGGGCGCTACGGCCGCCCGCCCGGGCGCATCAACCCGGTCGTGCAGCGCAGGGCCATCGGCGACCACAAGCCGATCGACGTGCGTCCCGCCGACCTACTGCCACCGGAAATGGACAACCTGCGCAAGCAAGCCGGCGACTTGGCCAAAAGCGAGGAAGACGTGCTCAGCTTCGCCATGTTCCCCGAGATCGGCGGTGAGTTCCTCAAAGCGCGCCAGGAAGGCAACCTCGTGCCCGAACCACTCGAACCAGTAGGCGGCAACGGCACGCCCGAACACGCGCCGGTCGAATTCAACGCCACCCTGCACGGCGAGACCTACCATATAAAGGTCACCGGCAGCGGCCATCGCCGCGAGGACACCCGACCGTTCTACGTCACCGTCGACGGCATTCCCGAAGAGATCATGCTCGACATCCTCGACGAGACCGAGCCCGAGGTCGGCGGTGCGGCACCGGCGCGCAAGGCCGCCGCCGGCAGCAAGCGCCCGCGCGCCACCCGCCCCGGCCAGGTCACCACCACCATGCCCGGCACGGTCATCGACGTGCTCGTGAAACAGGGCCAGACGGTCAAGGCCGGCGACCCGGTTCTGGTCATCGAGGCGATGAAGATGGAGACCGAGATCCAGGCGACGATCGGCGGCACCGTCGGCGAGGTCTACGTGGCCAAGGGCGACACCGTTAATCCCGACGAAACCCTGGTAGAAATCGCCTGATGAGAGCCCTGGTACTCGCTTCCTCCTCGCGCTACCGGCGCGAGCTGCTCGCCCGTTTGCACCTGCCGTTCGTCAGCGATTCGCCCGACATCGACGAAACCCCGCTGGACGGCGAGGATCCGCTGGCCATGGTGCGGCGCCTGTCCTGCGCCAAGGCCGCCGCCCTGCGCGGCGCGCATCCGGACGCGTTGATCATCGGCTCCGACCAGTGCGCCGTGCTGGACGGGCGCATCATCGGCAAGCCCGGCGACCACGCCACGGCGGTCGCGCAGCTGCGCGCCTCATCGGGGCGGTCGATGATGGTGCACACCGGGCTGTGTCTGCTCGACACCGCCAGCGGCGACACGCAGGTCGACGTGGTCAGTTACGACATTCTGTTCCGCGAACTCGACGACGCCGAGATCGAGGCCTACCTCCGCCTCGAACAGCCCTACGACTGCGCCGGCAGCGTCAAGTCCGAGGGGCTTGGCGTCAGCCTGCTGGAGCACATGCGCGGCGACGATCCCAGTGCGCTAGTCGGGCTGCCGTTGATTCGGCTTGGCGCCATGTTACGGCAGGCGGGTTTGGCTGTGCCGCCTGCGGAGGGGTAGCTCGGACGGGCATGTTTTGTTGTGTAGCTCCGTGGTTGCGCATGTCTCGGAACGCTGGGGTTGGTTTCGGGCGCGAATCAGCGCTTCCAGTTTTGATCTTACTTGGATGACGCGCCCGAGCCTCTTTGTTCAGCGCATCCCTGCGCTTCACCCCTTCGGGGCTGACGCGAAAAATCGCTCCCGGCGATTTTTTCATTGCATGCCCAAAGAAAGAGGCGAAAGAAAGGCACCCGAAAGTCCTTGACCCTGACGGGCAAACCTCGAGCGCACACCCCGCCACGGGGCACCGCAGCCATTCGCATCCCTGCGAAAGGCTGCTCGGGCGGCCTCCCTGCCGCCCGACCCCGCGCCGGGGCACACGCTCGAGGCAAGGCCTAACGGGAATCGGGGAGTCAAAACAGAACGCCTCCCAAACGCTTGGGCTACGTATTCGGCGATCGAAGCGTAGGTTGGGGTAAGCGAAGCGCACCCCAACGCGGGCAGTGCAGATCATGTTGGGGTTCGTTGCACTCACCCCAACCTACGGCAGCCGTGTTTTGACGTTGAGTCCCCCCCTGATCGCTTGCCTCGCGAACGTGCGCCTGGGCGGGGATGGCCGGCAGGACGCCGGCCAAGCAGCCCTTCGCAGGAGGCGAATGGCTGCGAGCCCCGTTCAGGGGTGCGTTCGCGGGGTTGCCCGTCAGGGACAAGCACAGCACTCTGCACCTGTGCCATTCGCGACTGCAGTGGGCTGGTGTGTGTTCAGGGCAAGGCGCGGTGCGAAGGCAATGGTCCGAGCCCTTGGCAAGCGCCGCAACGCAGCCATGGGCGCACACCAGCCCACCCGAAGGGCGACTCCAGGCTGTCCCGCCCCGGTGGTGCGCCGCTGGTGAAGGCAATGAGCCTTCCCTGCGCGACGCGCCTTGTGGCAAGGCAGCCTGGAGGCGCTGCAGCCGTGAATGGCACAGGCGCAGAGTGCTTTGGGGGCGCGTTTCTTTTGCCTCTTTCTTTGCGCGGTCAAAGAAAGAGGCTCGGGCGCATCACCTCGATCAATCTGAGCCCTATACCTCGAATCGCGCCCGAAACGAGCCCCAGCGGCCAGCAAGTGCGACTCTTTCTCTCGCTCAAAGTCGAGAAACCCGCCGCTAATTCGCGCCCGAAACCAGCTCCAATACTTTCAAAGGATGCGTAAGGTCCACCAACCGCCCCCCCTACTGCAAACCAAAACTCAACTTCTCCTGCAGCGTCAAAAGCGCATTCGCCACCGACGTCCCAAGCCCCTGCGAAAAACGCTCGAACAGATCGCGACGCGGCGTATAGTCGACCACCCTCGGCGCCTTGATCACGCTGCGCGCCACGTAGCGGACGCTGCCGAAACCGTCCGCCAGACCCAGCCGTCGGGCTTCCTCGCCGGTCCAGAAATAACCCGAAAACAGCGTCGGGTCGTTGGCCAGACGCTTGCCGCGCCCACGCTTGACCGCATCGATGAATTGGGTGTGCACCTGATCGAGCAGTTTCTGCAGATGCGCCTTTTCCTCAGGCTTGACCGGCTCGAACGGATCCAACCCCGCCTTGTGCTCGCCAGCGGTCATCAGACGCCGGGTCACGCCAAGCTTCTTCATCGCGTCGACGAAACCGAAACCATCCATGCGCACCCCGATCGAACCGACGATACTGGCGGGATTGACGTAGATGTCCCTGGCGCCCACAGCAGCGTAGTAGCCGCCCGACGCGCAGACGTCGCTACACACAGCGTACAGCGGGATTTTCGGATACGCCTTGCGCAAGCGCAGCATCTCGCGATTGATTTCATCGGCCTGCACGGGACTGCCGCCGGGACTGTTGATGTACAGCACGACACCTTCCGTACCCTTGGCCTTGAAGGCCGCGCGCAGACCGCGCCCGACCACCGCAGCGTCGGCCTGGGTACCCGGCGCGATCACCCCTTCGAGCCGTACCACCGCCGTATGCGGCCCCTCCGCATCGGCGATGTGACCGATACCCAGTGACAGCACACGCAGCACGATCAGCGCGAAAATGCCGAGCCCTACGAAACGAAAGAATATGCTCCAGCGCCGCGCACGCCGCTGCTCGACCAGGCCGGCATAGGCAAGACGTGTCAGCACCTCTCGCTCCCAACCGTGCTCCCTCTCCCCGGCACTTTCGACCTTCGGTTCCTCAGCCATGACCATCCCCCCTCGCGATACGGCCTACGAATGTGTAGCCGGCCGCTCCTGGCGGCGGCGCTCATGATCGAACAACCAATCCGGCAAAGCATCAATACGCTCCAGAATGGCCAGCGGCCGCCACTGCACCAACGCTTCGGGAGAATGCGCCCCGTAGCTGACGCCGAGCGAGTCAACTCCGGCATTGTGGGCCATCTCGAGATCGTAAGTGGTGTCGCCGATCATCAGGGCCTGCACCGGCTCGACGCCGGTAAACTCCAGAATCTGTTCGAGCATGGCCGGATGCGGCTTCGAGAACGCCTCGTCGGCGCAGCGGGTGACGTGGAACCGGCTCTCGAGACCGGCCTGGGCCAACACGCGATCCAAGCCGGAGCGCCCCTTGCCGGTGGCCACGGCGAGCATATAGCCGTCCCGTTCCAGTACGTCGAGGACATCATGTGCCCCGTCGAACATCGTCTGCAGTGCCTCTCCATCGCTCAGAAACCGCTCGCGGTAGGCCTCCGTGAAACGCTCGACAAAAGCCCCTTCGGCTTCCGGATACAAGCTGCCTATCGCCTTGTCCAGCGCCAGACCGATGATGTGGCGCACGGTATCGTCCTCCCGCGGCGCCGCACCCACGTCGCGCGCCGCACCCTGCATACAGGCCACGATTCGCGCATGGGAATCCATCAAGGTCCCGTCCCAGTCGAAAATCAGCAGTTCATAGGGTTTGGTCATGAAAGTCTGTCCAGGTAAGCCTGCAGATCATGTGGAAGCGGGGCCTCGAAGCGATGCCGGCGGCCGGAATCGGGCAGCTGGAACTCGAGCCTGGCGGCATGCAGGAACTGCCGCTTCAAACCGAGTTCGCGCGCCGCGCGGTTGGCCGCGAAATCGCCGTACTTCTTGTCGCCCACCACCGGATGGCCCAGACTCGCGGCATGCACGCGGATCTGATGCGTTCGGCCGGTGCCGATATCGACGGACGCCAGCGTATGCTCGCGCAAACGCCGAACAGGACGAAAGCGGCTGAGCGCATCGCTGCCTTCCTCCTCGGCCACTTCGACCAGCCGCTCGTTGCCCCGCCGGCCGGTACGCGCTAGCGGCGCGTCCACCGTACGCACCCCGCCCTGCCAGCGGCCGTACAGCAACGCCAGATACTCCTTGCGCATGCCGCCTCCGCGCAGCAAGGCGTGCAGCTGCGTGAGCATCCTGCGCGACTTGGCCAGCACCAACACCCCGCTGGTCTCGCGATCAAGGCGGTGCGCCAGCTCCAGGAAAGGCGTGTGCGGACGCAACTCGCGCAGGGCCTCGATCACCCCGAAACGCAGACCGCTGCCGCCATGCACGGCCAGCCCGGCCGGCTTGTTGATCACCAGCAACTCGGCATCCTCGTAGAGGACGGCCGCATCCAGCTCGGCGCCGAGCGCTTGCGGAATGGCGCTTACCGGAGCCGGCTGCGCAACCCGCAGCGGAGGGATGCGAACCTGATCGCCCAACTCCAGCCGGTAGGTCGGCTTGGCGCGGCCGCGGTTCACCCGCACCTCGCCCTTGCGCACGATGCGATACACCAGGCTGCGGGTGACGCCCTTCAATTCGCCGAGCAGAAAGTTGTCCAGGCGCTGCCCTGCGTGCCCGGCATCGATTTCCACGAAACGGACCGGCATCGACTCCGGCTGGGAAGAGGTCTTCATGGGCGCGATCATAACAAACGCCGGTGACGCTTACGCGTCAGCCGAAAGCGCCTCGGACCGGCCTGCCGTAACCGGGCGCATATAACGCTTTGATGCGGCGTCACAAGCTTGCTATATTGTCCGAACAGGGAAAATAGGTGAGACTCAATAACCAACACCCTGTAAATGCAGTGATTTTCCTGTGCCCGGTCTTGACCGGACACACTTTGCATTCGACCGGGAGCGTTCCCGGCCCGGCAACAAAACAGGATATACAGGTACCGCACGTCTTGCTCAGGCACTCCTCCAGCCAGGCCCACATCCAGCGCCGCCACCATTACCGTGCGGCTTTCGCGGACATGTGGCACCGCACGCGCTGCCGAAGGTCGCCTCTGAGCCGAACGTCCCGCGGAACATCGACCCTACGGGACCCGCTAGGTCCGCTGCAGCGCATGGGCTTGTTGGAAGCCTGGCTGCAACTGCGTCTCGCCGAGTTCATCGCCGCCGGCGCCATTGCGCCGAGCGCGGGCTCGCCGCGCAGCGCGCCTGGACCGGGCGGGCCCTTACCCAGAGAACACAAATTAAATGAAACGTATCCTCATCAACGCCACCCAGCCCGAAGAGCTGCGCGTGGCCATGGTCGACGGCCAGCGGCTGTACGACCTCGACATCGAAGTCCCGGCGCGCGAGCAGAAAAAGGCCAACGTCTATAAGGGTGTCATCACCCGGGTCGAACCTAGCCTGGAAGCCGCCTTCGTCAACTACGGCGCCGAACGCCACGGTTTTCTGCCGTTCAAGGAAGTCGCCCAGGAATTCTATGCCGAATCCGTGCGCGACTCGGACTCCCGTCCCAGCATCAAGGAAGCCCTGCGCGAAGGCCAGGAAGTCCTGGTCCAGGTCGAAAAGGAAGAACGCGGTACCAAGGGCGCCGCGCTGACCACCTACGTCAGTCTGGCCGGCCGCTATCTGGTGCTCATGCCCAACAACCCGCGCGCCGGCGGCGTGTCGCGCCGCATCGAAGGCGACGACCGCAGCGAACTGCGCGAGGCGATGAGCGAGCTGGTCGTTCCCGAGAGCATGGGCCTGATCGCCCGTACCGCGGGCGTCGGCCGAAACGCCGAGGAATTGCAGTGGGATCTCGACTACCTCACCACCTTGTGGGAGGCGATACGCGCTGCCACCGCCGAACGCAAGGCGCCAGCGCTGATCTATCAGGAAAGCAACGTCATCATCCGTGCCCTGCGCGATCATTTCCGCAACGACATCTCCGAAATCATCATCGACGACGAGACGGTCTACGGCCAGGCGCTGGACTTCGTCAATCAGGTCATGCCGCACAACGCGCGCAAGCTCAAGCGCTACGAAGACCGCGTGCCGCTGTTCAACCGCTATCAGATCGAGAACCAGATCGAAAGCGCCTTCCAGCGCGAAGTGCAGCTTCCCTCCGGTGGCGCCATCGTCATCGACCATACCGAAGCGCTGATCTCCATCGACGTCAACTCGGCCCGCTCCACAAAGGGCGGAGACATCGAGGAAACCGCCCTCAACACCAACTTGGAAGCTGCCGACGAGGTCGCCCGCCAGCTGCGCCTGCGCGATCTCGGCGGACTGATCGTCATCGATTTCATCGACATGGCGCCCAGTAAGCACCAGCGCGAGGTGGAAAACCGCCTGCGCGACGCACTCAAGCTCGACCGTGCCCGCGTGCAGGTCGGACGCATCTCGCGTTTCGGCTTGCTGGAAATGTCCCGCCAGCGCCTACGGCCCTCGCTGGGCGAATCCAGCCAGATCGTCTGCCCGCGCTGCAGCGGCCAGGGCACGATTCGCGGCACCGAGTCGCTGGCGCTGTCCATGCTGCGCCTGATCGAGGAAGAGGCCATCAAGGACCGCACCGGCGAAGTGATCGTCAAGGTTCCGGTCGACGTCGCCACCTTCCTGCTCAACGAAAAACGCAGCGTGCTGTTCGAAATCGAGGAACGCCATAAGGTCCGCGCGGTGATCGTGCCCAGCCAGACGCTGGAAACGCCACATTTCGAAGTCATCCGGGTACGCGAGGACGCTGCATCGCAGGCCCCTGCCGAAGCCAGCTACCAGTTGGCGCCGGTGCCCGAAGACCCCGAAATCCGTCAGCCACGGCCTAAGGAAGCCGACCCCGCCGTGGCTGCGATCAGCGTCACCGCGCCGCCGCCCCCGCCGCATCGGGAAACGCCTCCCGCGAAACAAACGGCAACCGGCGAAGACGCTGTGAAGCCAGGCTTGATCACCCGCATCTGGCACAGCCTCTTCGCCCCAATGCCACCCGCTGCGGAACCTGAAGCCCCTCCTGCCGCCAAGCCCAAACGCCCTGCGCGTCAGAACAAGGAAGACGGTCAGAGCGAGCGCACCCGACGCACGCGCGGCGGCCAGTCCCGCGGTGATGGCGAAAAACCCCGCGAAGAACGTGAACGCCGCACGGCCGAAGCTTCGTCCAAGCCAAGAAACGCGCGCAACGGCAAAGCGAAGACCGAAGAGACCTCCGGCGCCAAGACCGAGAGTGAACAGCCGAAGCAGACCTCGGCACTGCCCCCAGTCCCCGGCGACGAAAACTCCGAAGAGAGCGGCACTTCGCGCTCGCGGCGCCGCCGCTCCGGCCGCCGTCGTGGCCGCAGCCGCGAAAACGCCGAGCAAACGGACGCCGAAAGCAGCGGCAGCGACAACGCCGAATCGGCTGCCGGCGGTACCGACGCTCCGCAAAGCGAGCCGGGGGATACCACGCCAACCGCCGTTGGAACCGGCGAAGACGCCACCTCCTCACGCAGCAGCCGCTCACGCCGGGGACGCCGCGGCGGCGCACGGCGCAACAACAACGGCTCGAGCGCGGACAGAGCGAACGACACGGCTCAGGCCGATACTGGCAAGCCCCGCGACGAAGCCGGCGTGAAACAGCAGCAACCTGCAGCGGCAGAGGCAGAGGCAGAGGCTTCTGACAGCGCAAAACCCCGCTCCGAAGACACGCCAAGGCAGCAGGAAGAATCTCCGGCCCAGCGCCCGGCCACCGCGCAGACGGAAACGACAACGGCCAAGCGATCCGAATCCCAAGTCGCCGGCGACACTGTAACGCCCAAGACGGCAAACGCGGACAGTCGGCCGCAGGAAGCCGTGAACAAGGCTCCTGCCGAAAAGGCAACCAAGTCCGCCGACACTGCGGCAGCTCGCGAGTCCGCGCCGGAAGAGAATAAGACCCCCGCCGTCGCTTCGGACCAAGCTCTCGCATCGAAGCATCCCCGGCCGGCAGTTGCTCCGGAGGCAACGCCCACGAGCAACGCCCGGCCCTCCGGCGAGCCGCCGAAGCAGGCGGTCGAAAAACCACGCCCCGAGCGCAGTACGGTAGAAGCCGGCAAGCCGGCGGCCGAACCGGGCGCAGCGCCCAAGGGCGGCGCTCTGCCTCCCGCCGAATCGCCGCGCCAGGCGATCGAAAAACCTCGTTCCCAGCACGGCACGACGGAAACCGGCAAGCCGGCAGTTGAGCCGGATCCCACACCCAAAAGCAGCACGCAGCAGCCTTCCGCTGAACCACCGGCTGCAAAGCCCGCTCCTCAGCGCAGCGTGACGGAAGCAGACAAGCCGGCGACTGCTCCGGAAACACGCAAGCCGGATGCCGGCCCAAGCACTGTACAGTCCACTGTAGAGAAGGAGAACGCGCAGCAGCGTTCGGTGGTCGAAGCGGCGGTTGAGAAAACCCGGAGCACGCCGGCGGCGGACGCCCCTGCTGTCGCCCCCAAACCTCAGGACCCGACTGCGCGAAGCAAGGAGCCGGTCGACGGCTGACACAGCTTCTGCCTCCGAGTGATCAGGCGTGGCCGTGTCTGCACGGCCACGCCCTCCACTGGAAGACTCTCTCAGATCGAGTGCTGCCTGCGAATGCTCTGCAGCAGGCCGTTTGCAGCCTCCTCCACCAGATCGAGCACCCGCTCGAAACCGGTTTCACCGCCATAGTACGGATCCGGCACCTCGTCCATACCAACCGCCCCCGCATAGCTCATGAACAGCACGGGCGGTGTTCCCTCGTCCGGCATACGCTCCTGCAACTCGGCCAGATTGGAGTGGTCCATCGCAAGGATGTAGTGGTAGAGGGCAAAATCCTCGCTGGCGACGCGCCGCGCACGCTGACCGGACAGATCAAGGCCACGCCGGGCCGCTGCCGCCTGCATGCGCGCATCCGGCACCTCGCCAACGTGATAAGCGTGAGTCCCTGCCGAATCCACCTCGATGATATGTTCCAGGCCCTGCTCGGCCAACAGGTGCTCGAACATGCCCTGCGCGGCCGGAGAACGGCAGATATTGCCCATGCACACGAACAGTACTTTGATTTTCATCGTCAGATCGAAACCTTCCGCTCACTAAAGAATTACTAACCGAAACCGGCATGCACCGCATGCGGTCATGGCCTCAAGTATGCACTTTCGACACCTGTTTCGTCTGAAGTAAACCGGTGTCCACCGTGTCCAAATCGTCCCTACCTTCAATCACCTTCGCGCAAGACGTCACAGCAGTACACTTGAGATTCGACCGCATGGAGCCACGCCGTCCAGGTCCGCACCGGGATGGAAGGCCGTGCAGCCATTGAGGCCGAGCGAGTACGCCGGCTCGTAAAGTGCGCTGAATTCCTCGAACGGCATCTCCGCGGGCACATTCATGGTCTTCGAAAAAGCGTTGTCGGCGTAAGGACGCAACAACCGCCCGCATGGCCAGATGCGCCCCCTGGGAAAGCTCCAACGCGGTCACCAGACTTTCTCATCCTGGTGCGTGCGGCGCCACGGCCCACAGGCCCAGCCCACCAGGCTCAATTCGCGCTCCCTGCCAGCGCCGATGGTCAGGCGTCGACGCTGATCAATGGCGAAGATGGGTTCGATTCCGCTGGAAACATTGCCGGCCGGCAGACTGATGAGCCTGCCGGCACAATCACCCGACAGTGACTACGGCGTATGCCAGGCGGCGATGTCTTTGCGAATGTCCCGCGGCAGGCAGGCAACGAACGGTCCGCCCAGATACGCCTCGGCGACGAAATTCGGGACGCCCCCTTCTCGCCCACCAGAGCCGCTGAAGCGCGGTAGGCCGCGTGGCCGACGACGTGGATGGTCCGGCAGCCTGGTCGCGTACGGCCTGCGAGCCTTAGTGCATCCCGGCAAGCAGCAGCGCGTCGGCAAGGCCGGTCAGACCGAGTCCGATACGCCGACTGGGATGAAGCGGGCTATGTCCATCGCGTACTCCCCCGAAAACCATTGAACCTGCTCGTTCAAATGTACTGCAGCACGCTAACACTGATGCCGCCGCGGCAACACGGCAACACATCGCAGCGAGCACTGCACCTGGCGTGATGCGCTATTTTTTCACGCTTGGTAACGGCGCGGTCGAGTACTGCAGCAGGAAGGGCATGGGCACAACGCTCGGGGCTCTCGACATCAGTGTGGAGTTGGAAGGCAGCATCGGGGATTTCGCCGGCGGCAGGAAACCGGCCAGAAAGTCGAAAACCTTGCCACCGCTGTCGCTCAGCAAACCCGTCTTGGGGTCGACCGCAGCCTGCACCACATCAGGCGGGCGGAAGAACGGCAGGCTCTGCACGCCTCTCAACGCCTCGTGCATGTAGTGGATCCAGATCGGCAAGGCCTCGCGGGCCCCAGCGGCCCAGCGGCCCATGCCGCGATTGTCGTCGTAGCCCACCCAGACTCCGGTGACCACGTGGCGACCGTAACCGACGAACCAGGCGTTCTTCTGATCGTTGGTAGTGCCGGTCTTGCCGGCAAGGTGATGACTCAGCGAACGCGCCGCCACACCCGTGCCGTCGGAGATCACGCGCTGCAGCATGGTAGTCATCAGATAGGCAACGCCCTCGGTAATCACGGGCTTGGGAGCCATCTGCGACCGGCACAGCTGACAGCCCTTGAGAGACAGCGAATGACCCTGTCCGTCGACCACCTGCGTGACAAAATA
Source organism: Acidihalobacter sp. (assembly GCF_037381185.1). Taxonomy (NCBI): domain Bacteria; kingdom Pseudomonadati; phylum Pseudomonadota; class Gammaproteobacteria; order Chromatiales; family Ectothiorhodospiraceae; genus Acidihalobacter; species Acidihalobacter sp. The sequence continues at coordinate 116,943 of NZ_JARRQY010000001.1, read as the reverse complement.
GGGATGCGGCAGAAAACCGCCGTTCGAGAACACCGAGTATGCCCTCACCATCTGCAGCGGCGACAGGTCGGCAGCGCCCAACACCAGCGAGGGCACCGCGGGGAGGCGGGATTTCGGCAAACCGAACTGCGTCGCATAGCGAATCGCGTACGGTATTCCCACGTGCATCAGCACTCGCACACTCGGCACGTTGATCGAATCGGCCAGATCCTTCCACAGCGGAATCGGCTTGTTGGAAAAAGTACCCTCGTAGTTGACCGGCTTGTAGACCTTGCCATTGGGCAGTTTGATGCTCAGCGGAGTATCCGCCACCGGCGTCACCGGCGTCATGTAGTCCGTCTTGCCCGCAGCCAGCAGTTCCGGCCCGTCCAGGGCGGCGGCATAGACGAACGGCTTGAACGAAGAACCGGGCTGGCGGAAAGCGTATAAGGCGCGATCGAAGTGGCTCATCTCATAGGAGAAGCCTCCGACCAGGGCGACGATAGCGCCGGTCGAATTCCTCATGCTGACCAGCGCCCCCTGCAGCCGCGGCAACTGGGCCAGCTCCCAGCGCTGCGGACCGGAAGCCTTGTGCCATACCGCCGTGCGCCATGCCTGGGCGTTCGGCGGTCGGCCCGGATCGACGTAGCGGCGCAGCCACACCAGGTCGCCGTGTTTCAGAACCGACGCCGCACCTTTCCCAGGCTTGGAAGCCCAACTCAGCCCGGAAGGCCCCAGCGTTACCGTCTGTACACCTTCCAGGGAAACCTGAACCCGCCCGTTTTTCACCGACTGCACCACCGCCCAGCGCAGATTGGCCGGATCGCGCGTCGGCAACTGGCTTGGCCGTCTGCCTCTCAGCGCCGCCTGTACCTGCTGCTCATCAAGGTGCGCAATCGGGCCCCGATAGGACTGCGGATCGAGGCTATCGAGCCCCATGGTGTAGTTCTCCAGCCCCACGGCAACGGAGCGATCGGCTGCCTTCTGCAGGCGAGGCTCGATCGTGGTGTATACGCGCAGCCCCTGGCGGTAGGTCCGATCCGGGCCGAAACTCGACACCAGCCACTTGGTGATCCACTCGGTTACGTACGGAGCGAGATTGTTGCCCTGCCGATGATAGCTGGCGGTCAGCGGCGCCGCCTCCGCGCGGGAGGCCTGCAACGAGGTGATATAACCGTCGGCCAGCATTCGGCCGATGACGTAGTTGCGACGCCCACGCGCGGCCTTGGGGTTCACCAGCGGACTGAAATATTCAGGTGCCGCCGGCAGCGCCGCTAGCATCGCCATCTGCGCCAGGGACAGCTGATCGACGGCACAACCGTAATAGACCCTGGCCGCGGCGCCGACGCCGTAAGCGCCGTTGCCGAAGTAGATCTTGTTCAGGTAAAGCGTAAGGATCTCGCGCCGGTCGAAATGCTGGGCGATCTTATAGGCCAACAGAATCTCGTGCACCTTGCGGGTGATGGTCTTGCGCGGCGAGAGGTAGAAATTGCGGGCAACCTGCTCGGTGATGGTGCTTGCCCCCTGCACCGGCGCCAGATGGGTAAGGTCGATCCAGGCCGCGCGCAGAATCCCCGGATAGCTGACTGGGAAGTACAGCGGGTTGTGACTCCAGAAATGCGCGTTTTCAGCGGCCACGAAGGCATTGCCGAGCTGCAGCGGCATCTGCCGCAGCGACACCGTATCGTGCAACTCCGGACCTATGGTGGCCAACAGACTGTCATTGGCACCGTAGATCTCCAACGGCAGCGAGGGCCGCCAATGCCGCAACTGCGCAACCGACGGTAGCGAACGCCACTGCAGATACAGCCAGCCGGCCAGCCCGCTCGCACCCGTCAGCCCCAGAATCAGCAAGATCAAAAAGGCTTTGAGCCAGCGGCGGGATTTGCGCGGCGAAGGCGCGGCCTCGTGCTCCATGAACAACTCCGTATAACCCACAACGCACGGACCAGAGCAGTCCGCATCTCGAACCTCAGGCCTTGGACCAGCAAGCGCTCCAGCGGTTCAATGACGTGAGTGCAAACGGAATTACGAGTTAGCAGAATTTGATGCTCACAGACGTATCAAGTACGCAGTCGAGGCCGCCCGGCGATCCACAAGGCGCCGCCCATCAGTGCAACCCCCGCCCACTGCACAGGCGACAAGCGATTGCCGAACACCCAATGGTCAACCAGAATCGCGGTAATCGGATAGATAAACTGCAGAATTGCGATCTGAACTGCCTGCAAATGACGCATCCCCGCGTAGAGCAGTACATAAGCGATTGCCGTCGGTCCAACTCCCAACCCAATCAACCATCCCCATGGTGCGGCGCCGTCCGGCCAGCCATGAAACCACGGCCACCAGGCCAGCAGGATGGCACCGATCGCGCATTGCCAAGCGGCCAGGCCGAATGCGCTCATCGACCTTTGCGTTTTCGCAATCAGGGTCACGGCGGTATAGCTCAGAGACGCGACGAACGCATACCCCAGGCCGTGGAGGTAACGTGTCTGCTCGGCAGAAGCGCTGTGCGTGGCGAGCCCCGTAGTCAACGCCAGCCCGATCAGCGCAGCAAAACCGGCACCGATCCGCACCGGCGACCTTGATTCGCCCCAGAAAATCATGCCGAATGCCATGACCCATAGCGGCTGAACATGGAAGGCGACGGTCGCAATGGCGATCGACGTATCGCCAATCGCAGTGAAGAAACAGGCCCAATTCAAGATCATCAGCCCGCCAGTCAGAATCGCGATGAGAAAACCAGCCGCAGTGAGCCGCAACTCGGAGCCACGCCCAACCAGCAATGCGTAGGAGAACAAGATCAGCGCACCGAAGGCGCAACGAAAGAACACTGCAGTCAGCGGGGATTGGCCGGATTTCTCGACGAACAGACCAACGGTGCCGAGCAGAACGCCGCCGGCGCTCATCAACAAAACGCCCCGCCCTCGATCGGCGGCGCCCTCGCGACCGGAATCCATGGGGCGATCATTATCCGTGTGCATGACGCACAGTTTCGGGAAAAATTAAAATTCGTAAAGCTAATAAACTAAAATGTAAACTTTCGATTGACGAATAATATGGTCATGCAGGATCTACAGATCGATTGGTTGCGCGCTTTCGTTGCGATTGTCGACGGAGGCTCACTAAGCTCTGCCGCCAAAATCATTCACCGCTCCCAGGCGGCGGTCAGCATGCAACTGAAGAAGCTGGAACACGCGTCCGGGGCGGCACTGCTGATCCGCGATGCACGGCGTCTGGCGCTGACCCCGGAGGGCCGGCAGTTGCTGCCATATGCACGCCGCATCATCGCCACGCAGCAAGAAGCTCGAGCGGCTTTATGCGAGCCATCGGTTTCGGGACACGTGCGCCTGGGCATTCCGGACGATTACGCGGTGTCATATCTCGCCCCGGTCCTGCGCACGTTCTCCGCACAGTATCCCGAGATCGAAATCACCCTCGTCTGCACGCAATCGACCTCTCTGCTGCCGCAGATCCATGCGAACGAACTTGACGTCGCGCTTGTCTCGCAGGAACGCCCGGGGCAGGGCACCGTACTCTTTCACGAACCGCTGGTCTGGGTCGGTTCGCCCACGGTCGAAACCTGGCGTGACGATCCTCTGCCGATCGCCATATACGAGGAGGGTTCAGTAGTACGTCGCGTGACCGAAACAGCGCTCGACGCGCAAAAACGGCGCTACCGCCTCGCCTACCACAGCCCGAGCTTGATCGGCCAGATCGCTGCGGCACAGAGCGGACTTGCCGTAGCCGTATTGACGCGCTGCAGCGTACCCGATTCCCTGCAGCTCTTGGGCTCGAGACACGGCCTGCCGGCGCTGCCGCCTACTCCCGTGGCCCTGGTCGCCAGTCAGGCGGCCGAAAACTCGGAGGCCGCACGCCATCTTCAACAGCAAATCGTGGCAACGCTCGCCCGCGAGACCGTATCCGGCAGACCGTAAACGCAGGCGGGCAAACGGAACGAACCGCATGACCGCGGCCTTTGCGGCCGCGGTCATGCACCCATCAAGCCCTCAAAGGGCTTGCGACGGATCGATGAAGTCCAGCTTCAGCGCCTCGCCGACCTCGGCATTGGTGAGCTTCCCGGCATGCACGTTCAAACCGCGCAGCAGATGCTCGTCTTCCGCCAGGGCCTGGCGCCAGCCCTTGTCCGCCAGCTTGAGAATATAGGGCAGCGTAGCGTTATTCAAAGCGTAGGTCGACGTCAAAGGCACACCGCCCGGCATGTTGGCGACGCAATAGTGCACCACGCCGTCGATCACATAGGTCGGCTCCGCATGGGTCGTCGGACGGGAGTTCTCGGTGCAGCCGCCCTGGTCGATCGCGACATCGACAATGACCGATCCCGGCTTCATCCGCTCGATCATGTCACTCGACACCAGCTTGGGCGCCGCCGCTCCGGGGATCAACACGCCGCCGATGACTAGGTCGGCCTCCAGCACATGGCGCTCAAGGCTGTCGCGCGTGGAATAGACGGTCTTCGCCCGCCCCTGGAACAGGCCGTCGAGTTGCTCGAGCGCCGCCTCGGACTTGTCCAGCACGACGACGTCCGCACGCATACCGACCGCTATCTCAGCGGCGTTGCGCCCGACCACGCCGCCGCCGATGATCACCACCTTGGCCGGCTCCACGCCCGGCACGCCACCGAGCAGCATGCCACGCCCGCCATGCGCCTTCTCCAGCGCACTCGCACCTGCCTGAATCGCCATGCGCCCGGCCACCTTGGACATCGGCGCCAGCAGCGGCAGCCCGCCGCGCGGCGAGGTCACGGTCTCATAGGCGATGCAGGTGGCGCCGCTCTTGAGCAGGTCGGCCGTCTGTTCCGGGTCCGGGGCGAGATGCAAATAGGTGAACAGCAACTGCCCTTCGCGCAGCATCGCCCGTTCGGGCACCTGCGGCTCCTTGACCTTGACGATCATGTCGGCGCGCTCGAACACCTCCGCCGCCGTTGCGCAGATTTCCGCACCGGCCTTGCGATAGGCATCGTCGTCCGCGCCGATGCCCGCTCCCGCGCCCTGCTCGACCACCACCTTATGCCCGTGCGCAACCACCTCGCGCACGCTCACCGGCGTCATGCCGACACGGTATTCGTGATTCTTGGTTTCCTTCGGTACGCCAATCAACATGTCTGCTCCTCCCTCGGTACAAGCTGAATTGAAAACTCCAGCCGCCGATTATGGTTCGCATACAACGATTTTTTATTTCAAAATAGCCCTTAAAGCACGCACACTCTGCAACTTTTAATCAGAATACAAGCATTTCATCGAATATCATGCCAGACACTCCAGAACTCGACGCCCGCGACCGCCGCATCCTGCGCCAGCTGCAGGAAAACGGGCGCCTCACCAACGCCGAACTGGCCGAACGCGTAAACCTTTCTCCCTCGGCGTGCCTGCGCCGGGTACGCCAGCTCGAGGACAGCGGCGTCATAGAACGCTATGCCGCACTGCTCAGCCGCACGGTGCTGCACAAGGAGGGCACCGCGATCATCTTCATCCGCCTGGAGCGCCAGAACCCGGACGTGTTCCGCGGCTTCGAAGCGGCCGTGCGGGAAATTCCCGAGGTCATGGAGTGCTACCTGATGGCCGGCGAAGCCGACTACATGCTCAAGGTCGTCTACACCGACGCCAAGGACTTCGAACGCATCTACCTGGGCACGCTGCTGCGCCTTCCCGGAGTATCCGGTACGCAGTCGCATCTGGCCTTGCGACAGGTTTACAGCAGTCCGGCCCTGCCGCTGTGAGGGAACTTTGCCGCGCCGTTGAGCCGAGACGGCTGATTCGGGTTCAAAAGAAATCCGGAGCTTCAGAAATATGCGTAAGCTCAATCTGTGAATCGCACTCGGCGCCGAGCGTTTCAAATGCGCGTGGCATGACGCCGCAAACTTGCGCACCGTTCCTCACTTCAGACACCCTAGGGCCTGTTCACGCGATTGATCGGTGCGCTGTTGCGCCCGGTTGACCACCAATTAAGGCACGAGGAGAGAGGTTTCGTCATTTCAAATGAACGACGAGCAACGCCGAATGGCGGTCAACCGGACACAACCCGCAGGGCCGGGCCGCTTTTCGCGTCCCGCGGCGTTGCCGCTCGCTCATGTAGCCGGGCTACACCACGCTCGCAGCGACTTGCGGGCCACGAAAAACAGCTCCGGCAGCGCATCGCGCAATAGTGCGAACAGCCCCCAAACACTCCTGACCGTTCATCACTCCCCATGCAGACCTCCCGCCTCAGAGCCTTCAGTGCCGGCTTCATGTCGATCGTCCCTCTCATGCCCGGCGTCATTCCGTTCGCCATGATCTGCGGAGTGACGGCCATCAAAGCGGGGCTGTCGCCGCAGGCGGCGATGGGCATGTCGCTCATCGTCTTCGCCGGCGCCTCGCAACTAGCAGTCATCCAGTTGCTTGCGGCCGGGGCATTGCCGCTGGTCATTTTCTTCACCGCCGTCATCATCAACCTGCGCTTCGCGATGTACAGCGCATCTCTCGCCCCATACTTCCAACATCTGCCGAAACGCTGGCGCTGGCCCCTGGCCTATTTGCTGACCGATCAGGGATACGCCATGACCATCAACCATTATCTGAGCGACAAACCAACTGCCGACACGCACCGGCACTGGTTCTATTTCGGCACCGGCATCGCCATGTGGGGTGCTTGGCAACCGGGTACGGCTGCCGGAATTTTGCTGGGTTCCACGATCCCGGCGAGCTGGTCGCTGGATTTCGCCATTCCCCTCACGTTCATGGCCCTGCTGATTCCCGGGCTGCGCGACCGGCCGACCCTGGTCGCCGCCCTGGTGGGTGGAGGCGTTGCCGTGCTGGCCGCCGGGCTGCCCTTCAACCTCGGGCTGGTGCTGGCCGCCGTCAGTGGCATCGCCGCCGGACTCGCCGCCGAAACCCTGATGCAGCGCCGGGAGGGCTGATGGGAATTTCACTCTCTTCAGCCGGTCTGTGGCTGCTAATCCTGCTGATCGGACTCGGCACCTTCGCTCTGCGGCTGTCCTTCATTCATTTCTGGGGGCGCATCGAATTGCCGCAGATCGTGCATCGGGCACTGCGCTTCATCCCCGCTGCCGTGCTGGCCGCACTGGTCTTACCCGCGTTGATACGCCCCGAAGGCGCGATCGACCTATCACTGCACAATCTGCGTCTGATCGCCGGGCTGCTGGCCGCCGTCGTCGCCATGCTCACGCGCAACGTCTTGTTCACGCTGGCAGCGGGAATGGCCGCCCTGTGGCTGCTGCAGGCGCTGGTGGGCGGCGCCTGAAACAGGCAAAACACATGCCCCGCACTCCGGCATGAGCATCGACTTTAACTTGCCGGCTCACTAAGGCTCGCAGCGCATCTTGGCCGTGGCACGCACCGCCACCTTAGTCGCACCGGGCGCCAGGGCCGCTGGCTCGGCTTTCATCGCCGCCATGCGCACGAGGCCGACCGGCGGACGTGAACCCTCGTCGCTGAGATTGACCTCGGAGAACGCCCAAGCCGAGCAACCCAGGGCCTGCGAAACCACCCGCGCACGGCGCTTCAGGTCCCGGATCGCGGCCTTGGTCTGCTCCTGGCGAGCGGCGTCCAGCGCCTTTTCGGCCGGTTCGGCCTGTACGCTCTCGACGCTGAGCCCCGCCGCCTGGAGCTTTCCGGCGAGCTGCGGAAACGTCCCGGCGTCGCCCACCGCCTCTATCCGCCCGATCAGACGCCAACCGACCTGCTTGCCCTTGTCGTATACCGGACTGCTGTGCAACCCGCGCGTCTGGGCGTTCACGCCCGGCGTGCCTTCGATCAGGCGCAGCGCCGAATTCATCCGCTGGTTCAGCTGCGACGCCAGCCCGGGAAGCACCTGCTCGCCCCCGTTCTTCTGCGCGATTGCCTGCAGCAGCAGGCGCAGACGCGTGTTCGGCACCTCGGTGGACGCGGTCACCGAAAACCCAACCTCCGCAGCCCTGGTGTCCGCGCTGACCGCGGCGCTGCAGGTCCCTGCAAACAAGGCCGTGCACAGCGCCACCGCAAAAGGCATCGTGATTCCGTATTGAAATTTGCTCACGTCAATTCTCCTCTTCGGTTGCATTTAACGACACTGTCATAGCGATACCCCTATATTTTTCGGAATAAAGTTTTATGATGGTGACCAGCTCATCTACAGGCAGCGGCACGCTTGCCGCGTCCGGCCCGACTTCCCCTGAGCCCGGCACGTTGCTTGCTTCGGCTCAAGACCGTAGTCCTACCCCTACCACTTGTGGAGGCCCACATGAGCGATACTACCGAACCGACCAAGCCCCGCCGCCGTACCGCCACGACCAAGACAGCCGCTTCGAGCAAGACGGCCAAACCCGCAGCGAAGAAGGCTGCAGCCAAGCCTGCGGCAAAAACCGCATCAAAAACAGCCACGACCGCCAAATCAGGCACCAAAACGACGCGTTCACGCAAGAAGGCGGCCTCGCCGGTCACCGCCGAGCAGCGTTATCGCATGATCGCCGAAGCAGCCTACCTGATCGCGGAAAGCCACGGTTTCGACAGTGGCCGCACCCTGGACGACTGGCTGCAGGCCGAAGCGCAGATAGACCGCCAGCTGAGCGGCACCACCCAGCACTGAGGCGCCCGTTCCAAGCGGCCCAAGGCCGCCTGCGCCCATTGACGGGCCTCCCAAAACGGGCCGGCCCGTCGGCCACCGTCCGATCCGCAACGGATCGGACGGCCGCGTATCGCGCACAAACCGGTTTTAGTTGATCACGATCAAGCCGAGCGCACGCAGGCTGCGAACCGCCGCTGCGCAAACGGTCAAACATAGGGTGGAGAGTTAAGATGTTCTCCGATGAACCTGTTGCACAAACGCACCCGTAACCGACCGATCGACAAGCGGCGCCGAAGCGCCGCTCTGGGGAGAGACCATGGGCCTATACCAGCGCATCCTGATTCCCACCGACGGCAGTCCCAGCTCCAACGCCGTCCTAGAACACGCCGCCCGCCTGGCACACGACCAGGGCGCACGGGTCAAACTGGTCACCGTAGTCGACGAGACGCTGGGCGACCACGTGGGCGGCGAGCTGGCCTGGATCGAGCCTGAACTGCTGCGTGAAAACCTGCTGGCCGGCGCCCGCAAGTCCCTGGACGGCGCCGTAGCCCGCGCCAGGGAACTCGGACTTGAAGTCGATTCCGAACTCATCGAATCCAGCGACGGGCGCATCGACCGGGCCATCCTCGATGCCGCCGACGGCTGGCAGGCCGACCTGTTGGTCATCACCACGCACGGCCGCCACGGCCTGGCCCGGCTGCTGCTCGGCAGCACTGCCGAAACCCTCGTCCGGCGCGGCAAGCTGCCGATCCTGGTCGTGCCGGCCGGCGATGCACATTGAACGGCGACGCGCCGCAGATGCACCGCATGGAGCGCTGAAGACGTGCCTCACGTCGCTACGTTGTCGCCGCTGCTGATCGCCTTCGTCGCCACGACGCTGTTCGGCTTCGTGATCGGCCTCGAACTGCACAGCTACCGGCGCGCCGCCGGCGAGGGTCTGGGCTACGGCACCACCCGCACCCTGACCCTGCTGGCGGTGTTCGGCTTCGTGCTGGCCCTGCTCGATCCCGATCTGCGGCTGTATGGAGTGGGTCTGCTGATCGTTGGCGGCTTCTTCGCCATCAGCTACTGGCATCGCCAGCGCGAAGGCCGCAAGCGCCTGCTGACCCACCTGGTCGGCCTGCTGGTGTATGCCATCGGCCCCCTCGCGCTCAAGGGCCCGCTGTGGCTGCCGGTGCTCTACGTCGTCGTCATCCTGCTGATGCTCGGCGAAAAACCTGGCATCCGCCGCCTGTCCGACGCCTTCCGCAGCACCGAGGCGGTCACCCTGGCCAAATTCCTGATCATGGCCGGACTCATCCTGCCCCTACTGCCGGACAGCCAGATCGCAAGCTTCGTCACCGTAACCTGGTACCAGCTGTGGCTGGCCGTGCTGGTCGTATCCGGCATTTCCTACATAAGCTATATCGCCCAGGCCTACTTCTTTCCGGCCCGCGGCATACTGCTCACCGGCGCGCTTGGAGGCCTGTACTCGAGCACCGCCACCACCGTCGTACTGGGCAAGCGCATACGCGAAGCGCCCGACGACGGCCGCCTGAGCGCAGCTGCCATCGTGCTCGCCACGCTGATGATGTACCTGCGACTGTGGGCGCTGATCGCCCTCCTCGGACACGGCGCCACAGCGCTGCGCCTGGCATTGCCGTTCGGCATTCTGGCGCTGAGTTCGGGCGTCGTCGTATGGCTGTTGCTGCGCGGTTCGCAACGCTCCGCTGCCGATCATGACGAAGCCCCGCCACACCACCCTCTGGAATTCTCGACCGCACTGCTGTTCGCGGTGCTGTTCGTACTGTTCGCCGCCATCACGCATTTCGTGATCACCGACTACGGCGCTCGCGGCCTGCACGTATTGTCCTTCGCGGTCGGCTTCACCGACATCGATCCCTTCATCCTGTCGCTGCTCGACGGCAAGTTCCCGATCGGGGAAACCGCTCTGATGGTCGCCGTGGTCATCGCCAGCGGCAGCAACAACCTACTCAAGGCCGGTTACGCCCTGGCCCTGGGCCGCAACCGGGCGGTCATGCCTGCCGCCGCCTGGCTCGCTGCGACATTTGCCATTTCCATCGGCTATGCCTATCTCACAAGTACCTGAATCCACAGCACACGGGATAACTCAGCATGACTACCGACAATACGGACGTTCTCATCATCGGCGGCGGACCAGCCGGCATGATGACCGGCATTACCGCTGCACAGTTCTGGCCCGACAAACGCATCACCGTCGTGCGCCCCGAAGAAGACGCCCTGGTGCCCTGCGGCATCCCCTACATCTTCGGCACGCTGGGCGGCACGGAAGAGGATCTTGCCGGCCGCGCGCCGTTCCTGGCCGCCGGCGGACATCTGATCGTCGACCGCGTCGCCGAGATCGATCTGCAGGAACACATCGCAACCCTCGAATCCGGACGTCGCATCGGCTGGGAGCGGCTAGTGCTCGCCACCGGCTCGCGCCCGTTCGTACCACCGATACCGGGACATGAACTCGAAGGCGTCTTCACGGTCATTAAGGACTATGACTATCTCGACGAACTGCTCACCGAAACGCTACCGGACCTGCGCAGCCTCGCCGTCATCGGCGGCGGCTTCATCGGCGTCGAGTTCGGCGACGAGCTGCGCAAGCGCGACATCGAAGTACACATCGTCGAACAGCTCCCGCAGCTGCTCGCCGCATCGTTCGACAGCGATGCCTGCAGCATCGTCGAACAACGCCTGCGCGAGAATGGCGTACACGTGCACACCGGCGCCACCGTCACCACCATCGAGGCCGACGAGACCGGCAAACGCGTCGCCGGCATTCGGCTCGTCGACGGCCGCCTGATCGAGACCGACGCCGTGCTGATCGCCATCGGCGCCCGCCCCAACACCGACCTCGCACACGCCACCGGCATGACCCTGGCGCGCTCCGGCGGCGTCTGGGTCGACGGTTTCCAGCGCTCGCGCGAACATCCGGACGTCTTCGCCGTCGGCGATTGCGCGCACAAGCAGGACTACTTCACCCGCCACGCCAGCCATGCCCTGCTCGCCTCGCAGGCCGCCGCCGAAGGCCGCATTGCCGGCATGAACCTCTACGCCCTGCGCCTGCCGCGCGCCAACGCGGGCACCATCGCCGTCTACGCCAGTCAGGTCGGCGACCTCGCCTTCGGCGTCGCCGGGCTCACCGAGGCCAGTGCCCGCGAGATCGGTTTCGAGGTCTTCACCGGCACCTCGCGCCTGCCCGACCACCACCCCGCCACCATGCCGGACACGCACGAAGTGTTCTGCCGCTTGGTGTTCGACGGCAACAGCGAACGCCTGCTCGGCGGCCAGATCATCGGAGGCCCCACCACCGGGGAACTGGTCAACATCATCGGCGTCGCCATCCAGCTGCACGCCACGGCCTCCGACCTGGCCAGTTTCCAGTTCGGCAGCCAGCCGCGCCTAACCGCGCCGGTCCACCCCATCGTCGCCGCCACCGGCGAGGCGCTACGCGCCCGCGTACACTGTCTTGATAATCTGAGAGGTCACGCATGAACAACCATTCGCCGATTCCCTTCGACGTTCCCGCCACCTGCCACCAAATCTACCTGGACAACCTTCAGCGGGCGACCCAGGGCAGCGGACGGCTGATGCTGATGGCCGGCGACCAGAAGGTCGAACATCTCAACGACGATTTCGTCGGTAGCGGAATCGCCGAGGATGACGGCGATCCCGAGCACCTGTTCCGCATCGCCGCGCAGGCCCGCATCGGCGTCTTCGCCACCCAGCTCGGCCTGATCGCGCGCTACGGCCCCGACTACCCGGACGTCCCCTACCTCATCAAGCTCAATGCCAAGACCCATCTCATCTCGACCGCCAGTCGCGATCCGGTCAGCCTGCAGTGGCACACGCTGGAGCAGGTCGCACGCCTGCGAGAAGATTCCGCGCTGAACATCGTCGGCGTCGGCTACACCATCTATCCCGGCAGCACCTATGAAAGCCAGATGTACTCCGAAGCCGCACGCCTGGTGTTCGAAGCGCACCAACTCGGCCTGCTCGCCGTCATCTGGGCCTACCCGCGCGGCGAGGCGGTCAAGAACGAGTACGATCCGCACCTGATCGCCGGCGTGGCCGGTCTGGTCGCCTGCCTCGGCGCTGACTTCGTCAAGGTCAACCCACCCGACGGTGGCGCGGACAAGCTGCGCGAGGCGGTACGTGCCGCCGGGCGCACCCGCGTGATCTGCGCCGGCGGCCGCGAAACCACCGTCGAAGCCTTCCTCGAACGGCTGCACGCCCAACTGCAGGAAGCCGGAATCGCCGGCAGCGCCACCGGGCGCAACATCCACCAGCGCCCGCTGGACGAGGCCGTGCGCTTCTGCAACGCCATCAGCGCACTCACCTTCGACAACGTCGATCCGGCCCGCGCGCTCGCCATCTACCACGGCGAATGACATGAATCTGCCACGCCACAAGACCAAGATCGTCTGCACCATCGGCCCGGCTTCGGACAAGATCGCCGTACTCGTGCGCATGATCCGAGCCGGCATGAACGTCGCGCGCCTCAACCTCGCCCACGGCGACGCCGACAGTCATGCGGGCACCGTCGCCAAGCTGCGCCAGGCCTCCGAGCAGGCCGGCCGGCCCGTGGCCATCCTGGCCGACCTGCCAGGCCCCAAGCTGCGCATCGGCCGCATCAGCCCCGCCCCCCTGCGCTTGCACCACGGAGATCGCTTCACCCTGACCACCGAGCCGCTGGTCGGCAACGCGGAACGGGTTTCCGTACCCGATTTCCCGGAACTGCCGCAGGCGGTACGGCGCGGCGAATCGCTATTCCTCAACGACGGTTTCATCCAGCTCAAGGTGCTGGAAGTCACGGGTTCCGAGGTCCGCTGCCGCGTGACCGTCGGCGGCGAACTGCGCTCGCACAAGGGGCTGAACATCCCGCACATGCACATCTCGCTGCCGGCCTTCACGGAGCGCGACCAGGCGCTGCTCGCCTTCGCCTGCGAACAGCAGGTGGACGCGGTCAGCATCTCCTTCGTCGGTGATGCCAGCGACGTCGAACGTGTGCGCAACGAAGCCGCAGCGCTCGGCGCCGCCCCCTATCTGATCGCCAAAATCGAACGCGCCGACGCCCTGAACCACCTCGACGAAATCCTCGACGCCGCCGACGGCTGCATGGTCGCGCGCGGCGACCTCGGCGTGGAAACCCCCATCGAAGCCATCGCGCTAATTCAGAAACGTCTGATCCGCAAAGCCAACGCCCTCGGCAAGCCCGTGATCACCGCCACGCAGATGCTCGAATCCATGGTCGACCACAGCCGCCCGACCCGCGCCGAGGCCACCGACGTAGCCAACGCGGTGCTCGACGGCACCGACGCCGTCATGCTGTCCGAGGAGTCGGCCATCGGCGCCTATCCCGTGGATGCCGTCAAGATGCTCGGCCGCATAGCGCGCCAGACCGAACCCGCACGCCGCGCACAGCCATCGGCCACAATGTTCGACCGCCGCCGCGACACGCGCCGAAGCATTGAGGACATCGTTTCGCTCAACGTCGTCACTTCAGTCGAAAACCTGCGTGCACCCTACGTCTTCACACCCACGGAAACGGGCGCCACCCCTCGGCGCATCGCCAGCTTCCATCTGCCGTCCTGGACCGTGGCGCTGTCCCGGCACCACGTCACCTGCCAGCGTCTACTGTTCAGCTACGGCGTCCACCCCTTACACACTGCGGACGACTCGCGCAACTGGCAGGACATAGCCTACGACTGGCTGCACGCCAACAAACTCGGTGGCGGACCGCTCATCTTCACCCAGGGATCATCACGCGGCCATCCCGGCACCACCAACCGCGTGGAGATCCTGCCCGGCGTCGACCGGCACTGACCGTCACCACCCCACCCAAAAGGAGAAGACTCACATGGACGCCACCATTACCGCACTCACCGCCCGCGAAATCCTCGACTCACGCGGCAACCCCACGGTCGAAGTCGACTGCACCCTGGCCTGCGGCGCGCAAGCCCGCGCCGCAGTACCCTCCGGCGCCTCCACCGGCGCACGGGAAGCCGTCGAACTGCGCGACGGCGACGCCAAGCGCTTCGGCGGCAAGGGTGTGCTCAAGGCCGTCGCCCACATCAACGACACCGTCGCCCCCGACTTCATCGGCATGGACGCTCGCGACCAGGCCGCCATCGACGCCACCCTAATCGCCCTCGACGGCACCGAGAACAAGGCCCGCCTCGGCGCCAACGCCATGCTCGGCGTGTCGCTCGTGGTGGCCCGGGCCGCGGCCGCGGCCAGCGACCTGCCGCTGTACCGCTACCTCGGAGGGCCGGCCTCCACGCGCCTGCCCGTGCCGCACATGAACATCCTCAACGGGGGCGTGCACGCGCACTGGCAGGGCCCCGACTTCCAGGAATTCATGATCGCCCCCTACGGCGCCGGCAGCCTGCGCGAAGCCGTCGAATGGGGCGCCGAGGTCTATCACGCCCTGCTCGCGCTGCTGGAGAAGAAGGGCCTGTCCGTTGGCATAGGCGACGAGGGCGGCTTCGCGCCGCACGTCAAGTCCAACGAGGAGCCGCTCGAACTCATCGTGCAGGCCATCTCCACGGCCGGTCTGCGCGCCGGCACCGACGTCGGCATCGCCATCGACCCAGCCTCCAGCGAATTCTTCGAGGACGGCCACTACAACCTGCGCACCGAAAAACGCCAGCTCGAAGCCCCCGAGATGGTCGAGTACTACGAACGCTTGGTCGACGCCTACCCCATCGCACTGATCGAGGACGGCATGGCCGAAGACGACTGGGCGGGCTGGAAGCGCTTCAACCACGCGCTGGGCGACACCATCGAACTGGTCGGCGACGACATCTTCTGCACCAATCCGGCGATCATCGCCAAGGGCATCGAGCAGGACATCGCCAATGCCGTGCTGATCAAGCTCAACCAGATCGGCACGCTCACCGAGACCATCGCCGCCACGCGCCTGGCGCGCGACCACGGCTGGGGCGCCTTCGTCTCGCACCGCTCGGGCGAAACCGTCGACAGCTTCATCGCCGACATGACCGTCGCGCTGGACACCGGCCACCTCAAGACCGGCGCGCCCGCGCGCGGCGAACGCGTGGAGAAGTACAACCAGCTCATGCGCATAGAGGAACACCTCGGCACAGCGGCACGCTATGCAGGCAAGCACGCCTACGTACGCCCGGTACGCTTCTGAACGCTCCTGCAAGCTCTCCGTTCCGCAACCGCCGCGCGTTCCCCGCGCGGCGGTCGACAGCATTCGTCCATGCACGCACATCACCACGCTGATCCGCTGCCCGAACGCCTGCGCCCGCTAACGCTGTTCAACGGTCTGCAGGATGCCGAACTAGGCACGCTCGCGACCGGCCTGCAACCCTTGCGGTGGGCGAAACGCGCACAGGTCATGCCCGCCGCAGACACCACAGGGTTCTTTTACGTCCTGCTGGATGGAAGAGTCCGCATCGAAGCGGAACATCCCGACAGCGGCCGCGCCGTCACGCTGTATCTGCTCGACCCCGGCGATGGCCACAACCTCATCACCCTGCTGGACGGCCAACCGCACCGCGTACTTGCGGAGACGCTGGACGAAACGCAGGCTGTTTGCGCACCGCTCGCCCGCTGGCACGAGTGGATGCGGTGCTATCCCCCCCTGCGCCGGACGCTGCTGCACTGCGCCGCCACGCGCCTACGCGAACTGACCGAACTGGCCGAGGATCTGGCCCTGCACGAAACCTCGGCCCGCCTCGCCCATCTGCTGCTGCGCCACATCGACACCGAACAGGGTCAACACAGCCTGCTGCACGGCCTCGTGCACGAGGACATTGCCCGCCTCATCGGCAGCGTGCGCGTTGTCGTCAACCGTCTGCTCAACCGCTTCAAGCACGAAGGCATCATCGACACCGATGCCGGACACATCCACATCACCGATCTCGAAGGACTGCTGCGCAAGGCCGAACGCCGCCTGCACTCACGCCGCTGAAGCCACCTCCGGCGGCAGCTCGCCCGGCAACCGAATTTGATGTAACCCTGGTTACTGCCGTCCCGGCCCGCGCCAGGCATGCTCTGCGCGCATTGCCTGCGGCGTCCGGCCGACTTGATTGATCTGCGTCAAGTCCGCGGCAAATGCCCTGAACCCATCCGGGCCCCCGCAATCTAAACTCACACCGCGCGCATCCGCGCGCTGCTTCGCAACCCGAGTACGCGCCATGGCGAAACATCGTTCCAGCATTCCCTATCCCGATGCTCCGTCGAAGAAGGCCTACAAGCGCGAACTGCATGACCTGCAGATCGAACTGGTCAAGCTGCAGAAACACTTCATCGCCCATGGCGACCGCATCCTGGTCATCTTCGAAGGGCGCGACAGCGGCGGCAAGGACGGCACCATCAAGCGCATCATCCAGCACCTCTCACCGCGCGAGACGCGCGTGGTGGCACTGGGCAAACCGTCCGAACGCGACCGCACCAGCTGGTACTTCCAGCGCTACGTGCCGCACCTGCCTGCGGCCGAGGAAATGGTCCTGTTCAACCGCAGCTGGTACAACCGCGCCGGCGTCGAGCGCGTAATGGGATTCTGCAGCGAGATCGAACACGAAGAGTTCATGGAAACCGTGCCGGCCTTCGAACAGATGCTTATCCGCTCCGGCATCCACCTGCTCAAGTACTACCTCGACATCAGCAAGAACGAGCAGAAGAAACGCCTCATCGCACGCCGCACCGATCCGCTCAAGCAGTGGAAGATGAGCCCGATCGACGCCGTCGCGCAGAAACACTGGGACGACTACAGCCTCGCCCGCAACGAGATGTTCGCACGCACGCACAGCGCACCGGCGCCGTGGACAGTGGTGCGCGCCGACGACAAAAAGCTGGCCCGGCTCAGCGTCATCAAGGACCTGCTCACCCGGCTGGACTATGCTGACAAGAACCACAGCCTGATCCGTCCCAATCCGGACGTCATTTTCCACTACGCCGACGCCTGCCTCGACAACGGTACGATCGCACCGTAAAGGAGTTGAGCCTTGATCAAGAGTATCGACAGTCAGAATGCGGAAAAGCTCTCCGTCGACGATATTTTCAAACAACTCGAAAGCACGCCGCAGGGACTGGCCGCGGGCGACGCCCAGCAACGTTTGACGCAGTTCGGCCCCAACGCACTGGAAGAGAAGAAAGTCAACCCGCTGCAGCGCTTTCTCAGCTATTTCTGGGGACCGATCCCATGGATGATCGAAGTGGCCGCGGTGCTCTCCGCGGCTATCGGCCATTGGATCGACCTCATCATCATCCTCGTACTCCTGATCTTCAACGCGCTGATCGGCTTCTGGGAGGAACACAAGGCCGCCAACGCGCTGGACGCACTCAAGAATCAGCTCGCACTCAAGGCTCGCGCGCTACGTAACGGCCAATGGGGCGAGGTGGACGCCGCCAAGCTGGTGCCGGGCGACGTGGTTCGCCTGCGGCTGGGCGACATCATCCCTGCCGACGCCAAACTCATCGACGGCGAATACCTGTCCATCGATCAGTCCGCCCTGACTGGCGAATCGCTGCCGGTGAACAAGAAATCCGGCGAAGTCGCCTACTCCGGCTCGGTGGTTAAGCAGGGCGAGATGGTCGCCGTCATTACCGCCACCGGCGGCGACACCTTCTTCGGCAAAACGGCCAAGCTGGTGCAAGACGCCGGCGCCGTTTCACACTTTCAAAAAGCGGTCATGCGCATCGGCGATTTCCTGATCTTCGTCGCTGTCGGCCTGTCCGTCGTGCTCATCGGCGTTGAACTGTTCCGAGGCGAACCGCTGCTCAAGCTGGTACAGTTCGTGCTTATCCTGGTCATCGCCTCGATTCCCGTCGCCATGCCGGCGGTGCTGTCCATCACCATGGCGCTGGGCGCGCTGGCGCTGTCCAAACTCAAGGCCATCGTCTCGCGGTTACAATCCATCGAGGAAATGGCCGGCGTAGACATTCTGTGTTCGGACAAGACCGGCACGCTGACCCAGAACAAACTCACCCTGGGTGAACCAGCGGTATTCGACGCCGCCGACGCGCAGGCACTGATTCTCGCCGGTGCATTAGCTTCCAAGGCCGAGGACAAGGACGCCATCGACCTCGCGGTGATCGGCGGCCTGAGCGACGCCAAGGCGCTGGACGCGCATACGCAGACCGGCTTCATTCCCTTCGACCCGGTCGGCAAGCGCACCGAAGGCCAGATCAAGGACGGCGACGGCAAGACCTTCCACACTACCAAGGGTGCGCCGCAGGTGGTCATGGAACTGGCCCGGCTCGGCGGCGACGAGGCCGCGCGCGCCAACCGGCTGGTCGACGACTTCGCCGCCAAGGGCTACCGCACGTTGGGCGTGGCGCGCTCGGACGACGACGGCAAGAGCTGGACCTTCCTCGGCATCCTGCCGCTGTTCGATCCGCCGCGCGAGGACTCCGCCCAGACCATCAAGGAAGCCGGCGAGCATGGCATCAAGGTCAAGATGGTCACCGGTGACAACGTCGCCATCGCCCGCGAAATCTCCGGCCAGCTCGGCATGGGCAAGAACATCCAGCCGGCCACCGAATTGTTCGCCGGCGATAGCGCCGATGCGCCGCCGGACGCCGCCGAGCGCATCGACAAGGCCGACGGCTTCGCCCAGGTGTTCCCGCAGCACAAGTACGGCATCGTCAAGGTTCTCCAGGACCGCAACCACCTGGTCGCCATGACCGGCGACGGCGTCAACGACGCCCCGGCGCTCAAGCAGGCCGACGTCGGCATCGCCGTCTCCGGCGCCACCGACGCCGCGCGCGCCGCCGCCGACCTGATCCTAACCGCACCCGGTCTGTCGGTCATCACCCGCGCGGTCGAGGAAGCCCGGCGCATCTTCGAACGCATGACCAGCTACACGATTTACCGCATCGCAATGACCATCGACATCATGGTGTTCGTCGTGCTCGCCATGCTCACCTTCAACTTCTATCCGCTCACTGCGGTAATGATCATCGCACTCGCCCTGCTCGACGACATCCCGATCATGACCATCGCCTACGACAACACTTGGCTCAGCCCCAAACCGGTGCGCTGGGACATGCACCGCGTGCTCAGCCTGTCCAGCATCCTGGGCTTCCTGTCGGTGGCGCAGACCTTCGGCCTAATGTACGTCGGCGACCGCTTGCTGCACATGGATATTCCGCATCTGCAGACCGCCGTATTCCTGCAGCTCGTGATTGGCGGCCACCTCATGCTGTTCGTTACCCGCAACCGTCACGCCTTCTGGCGGGCACCCTACCCGGCCTGGCCGCTGTTCGGCGCCATCGTCGCGACCCAACTGTTCGCCGTCCTGATGACCGGCTTCGGCTGGCTGGTGCCGGCGCTGCCATGGAGCGACATCGGCTGGGTGTGGGTCTACAACCTGGTGTGGATGGTCGCGCTGGACTTGGCCAAACTCGGCAGCAACCGGCTCATGGACCACCGTGCCGCATTCAAGCAGCACTATCTCGCCAGCGCCAACCGCCCGCTGCATCCGCACGGGCACTGAGGGGCCGAGTACATGAGCCGCAGCGCAGCACGCGAGCTGAGCAACCTGATCGAGGGCTACGGCATTCTCGGCGAAGCCGGCCACTCATTGCGCTGCGGCATGGTCATACCGTTCGCGCGCGCGTTCGGCGATGTCGTCTCGCCCGACGGTGACGGCACCTTCGCCATCGGCTACGACGTGCGCGCCAGTTCGCCCTCGCTGGCCGAGGCCGCCAGCCTCGGACTGCGCTCCGGTGGACACCACGTCACCCATATCGGCGCCTGCACCACTCCGCAACTCGAATGGTACGTCGCCAGCACCGGCCTGCGCGGCGGCCTCATGATCACCGGCGGCTGCGCACCGCCGCAACACAACGGTCTGCGCCTCTACAGGCAGGATGCCGTTCCGGTGGCCGCCGCCGAAGTACTGAGCGCACTGTCGATAGACGACCTCAACGAACTGTTCGCCCAGGCCTGCAATCCGGTCCTGCACCAGGATCACCCGCTGCAGGCCTATGCCGCCTTCCTGCGCAGGCGCCTGGAGCCGGCCAATTTCATCAAGCTCTGCCTGGACGTCGGCAACGGCCTGGCCGGCGCGGAGTTCGAAGCCGTCATGGCCCACTACCGCCAACTGCGCCTGTGGCGCGTCGGCTTCACCCCCGACGCGGCGTTCCCGACGCGCGGCCCCGATCCGTTCGCACCGCAGGCACGCACCAACGTCGCCAACTGCATCATGGCCAACGGCTGCCACCTGGGCGCGGCGCTGGACGCCGACGGCGACCGTCTGGCCGTCGCCGACGAACGCGGGCACGCAGTCGCTCCCGACACCCTGGGCGGCGTATTGGCTCTGGCGCTGCACGAACAGCACGGCGGCCCGCTGCGCGTGCTGTACGACCCCGCCGTACGCCACGGCGTGATCCGCACGCTGCAGCGGGCCGGCCTCGACCTCCGGCCGCAGCCGGGCAGTGCCGCCGCCGCTCATGCTCCGCTGCACGGAAACAACGCGGCCTTCTACTTCAACGCCGTCGGACACTACGCCTTCGGCGACTTTCCCGGCACCGCCAATGCCCTGCTCGCCCTGATCGTGCTCATCAACCACCTCACCCGGAGCGACGCGCCACTGTCGGTCCAGGCCGGCGCAGTCGAGCCCGAACACGTTCCGCAACAACCGGCGAAAGACGCATGATGCCGGTCCACGCAATACGCGCGAATCCCGAAGCGACGGGATTCCAACCCGACATCGCGCGCGAAGCCGCCATCCGCTACGTTCTCGGCCGCCGCTGCCCGCAGGGTGGCTACTCCTTCTACCGCACGCCCGAATGGGGCGTGGAAGAACCCAATGCGCCGGACACTTTCTTCGCCCTGTCCTCGCTGCGCCTGCTCGGCGTAGAACCGCCTCAGGCAGACCGCACCGCAGCCTGGCTATCGGACCTGCAGGAACCCGACGGCGGCTGGCCCACGCTGATCATCGGCTGGGCCGCCGATGCAGCGCTCGCGCTGCTCGAACGGGGACCGCGACACGATCCTCAACTCTGGCTACGGACCTTGTGGACGCAACGGTTGGGCATGGCGAACGAACATCGCGACTGGCGCGGCACACTGCTGAGCCTGCTGCAGCTGACGCAACTGGTGCGCCGCCACGTCCCCCATCTACTGCCCCTTGGGCGCGGACCACTGGCGCACCTGCTCATGGCATCGCGCTGCACGGACGGCGCCTGGAGCGTTCCCGGAGCCGATCTCGAAACAACCGCCATCGCGCTGCGTCTGGCACAGGCGACCGGGCTGCAAATCGACCGCCATGCCCTGACCGCATGGTGGCGGCGCTGCGAAGACCCGAGGCTCGGCCTGCGTCTGACGCCAAGCGCCGGCCTGACTTCAGCGGGCACGCTGCACGGCGGTCTGGAAGTATCGGTAAGCTTAGGGTTGCAACCGCGCCACCTCAATGTCATAGCCACGCAAATACGCTTGCTACAACATCCATCCGGTGGCTTCGGCGCACGTCATCGGGCTCTTGCCACGCTACAGGACACCTGGCTCGCACTGGCCGCCGCAAACCTGCTTGGCAAGTTACTACGGGAGAACGACCATGAGTGACTACAAATACATTCGGTTCTTCGACGAACTCGGCATCGACGATGTACCGCTGGTCGGTGGCAAGAACGCCTCGCTGGGCGAAATGTACCGCAAGCTATCGGCCGAGGGTGTGCGCATTCCCAACGGCTTCGCCATCACCGCCAGGGCCTACGACTACATGCTCGACGCGGCCGGTGCCTGGGATACGCTGCACGAGGCTCTGGACGCACTCGACCCCGACGACGTCACCGATCTCGCCCGACGCGGCAAGCGAGCGCGCGAAATCGTCTACGGCGCCGGCCTGCCCGACGACCTGGCCGCCGAAATCATCCGCGCCTACCGCCAGTTGCAGGACGAATACGGCGAAGACGTGAGCCTCGCGGTACGGAGCTCGGCCACCGCCGAGGATCTTCCCACCGCCAGCTTCGCCGGCCAGCAGGACAGCTATCTCAACATCCGCGGCGACGAAAGCCTGCTCGACGCCTGTCGTCGCGATTTCGCCAGCCTGTTCACCGACCGCGCCATCCACTACCGCATCGACCAGGGTTTCGACCACTTCAAGGTCTCCCTGTCCATCGGCGTGATGAAGATGGTGCGCTCGGATCTGGCCGCATCCGGCGTGATGTTCTCGCTGGACACCGAATCGGGCTTTCGCGACGTGGTGTTCATCACCGGCGCCTACGGCCTGGGCGAAAACGTGGTCCAAGGCGCGGTCGACCCCGACGAATTCTACGTGCACAAGCCGACCTTCTTCGCCGGCCACCGCACCGTGCTACGCCGCAACCGCGGCGACAAGGCGGTGAAGATGGTCTACGTCGAGGGCGAGACGCGCCAGACCACGCGCAACGTCCCCACGCCAAAACATGACCGCGAACACTACTGCGTCGAGGATGCCGACGTGCTCGAACTGGCCGACTACGCGCTCAAGATCGAGACCCACTACGGCCGCCCGATGGACATGGAATGGGCCAAGGACGGCCTCGACGGTCTGCTCTACATCGTCCAGGCACGCCCCGAGACCGTCGCCTCGCAGCGCAAGGCCACCACGCTGGAGAGTCACGTGCTCGACGGCCGCGGCGGGGTGTTGATCACCGGCCGTTCGGTCGGGGAGCGCATCGCCTCGGGCCGGGCGCACGTGATCGCCGACGTGGCGCACCTGTCCGACTTCAAGGCCGGCGAAGTGCTCATCGCCGACACCACCACCCCCGACTGGGAGCCGGTGATGAAGATGGCCGCGGCCATCGTCACCAACCGAGGCGGACGCACCTGCCACGCCGCCATCATCGCGCGCGAACTCGGCATCCCTGCCGTAGTCGGCGCCGGCGAGGCGACCACCGCCGTGCCCAACGGTGACATGGTGACCGTCTCCTGCGCCGAGGGCGACACCGGGCGCATCTACGAAGGCGAAGTACCGTTCCACGTCGAGCGCACCGAGGTCGAAGACATCGAACGACCGGCCACCGAGGTCATGCTCAACCTCGGCAATCCGGAGCTGGCCTTCAAGACCTCGTTCCTGCCCAACGACGGCGTCGGCCTGGCCCGCATGGAATTCATCATCAACGAATACATCAAGGCGCATCCGCTGGCCCTGCTGCATCCCGAGAAGGTCAGCGACCCCGAGGCAAGCAAGACCGTCGAGCGCCTCCTTCGCGGCTACCCCGACGGCGCGGCATTCTTCGTCCAGCGGCTGTCCGAGGGCATCGGCACCATCGCCGCCGCCTTCTGGCCCAAGCCGGTGGTGGTGCGCATGTCCGATTTCAAGTCGAACGAGTACGCCAGCCTGGTCGGCGGCGCCGACTTCGAGCCGACCGAGTTCAACCCGATGATCGGTTTCCGCGGCGCCTCGCGCTATGCCCACCCGGCCTATACCGAAGGCTTCCGTCTTGAGTGTCAGGCCATGAAGCGGGTGCGCGAGGACATGGGGCTGACCAACGTGATCCTCATGCTGCCCTTCGTGCGCCGCGTCAACGAGGCCGACGAGGTACTGGCGAAGATGGCCGAGTTCGGTCTCAAACGCGGCGAAAACGGCCTCAAGGTCTACGCCATGTGCGAGATTCCCAACAACGTCATCCTCATCGACCAGTTCGCCAAGCGTTTCGACGGTTTCTCCATCGGCTCCAACGATCTCACCCAACTCACCCTGGGCGTGGACCGCGACAGCGAGATCGTCGCCTTCGACTATGACGAGCGCGACGAGGGCGTGAAGGAAATGATCCGTCTGGCCGTCGAGGGCTGCCGGCGCAACGGTATTCATTCGGGGCTGTGTGGCCAGGCGCCGTCGGATTATCCTGAGATGGCCGAATACCTGGTGGAACTGGGCATCGATTCCATGAGTCTCATTCCCGACACCATCATCGCCACCACGCGCCGGGTGCTCGAACTGGAAGCCAGGCTGCAGCGTGCCCCCCGGGCAAAGGCCGGCGCATGAGCCGCCGGCCCGCCATACCGGCTCCGGCGCATCCCACCGAGCGCCGCGAACCGCTGCCCTGGGAGCAGCCCAAGGCGACCGGGGAGGAGGCCGAGGCGGAAGCACACCTGAGCGCGATCATGCGGCACCCCTCCTACGCAGAGGCCGACCGCGACGTCGACTTCCTGCACACCGACGCCACACGCGGCATGCGCCTGCAGCTCGACTACCTCAAGACCGAACAGGGTCTGGCGTCGCGCGACATCCGCCACTGCATCGTGATCTTCGGCAGCACGCGCCTGCGCGAACCCGAGACGGCACGCAACGAGCTTGCCGCAGCGCACCGCGAGGCCGCCGCGCATCCCGGCGACGCAGTGCGCGAGAAGGCCGTACGCCTGGCCGAGCGGCGCATGGAGCTGGCGCGCTACTACGAGGTCGGGCGCGAACTGGGGCGGCTGGTGGGCGAGGCCGCACGCCGGCGCGGCGACTCGCGCCTGGCGGTCATGACCGGCGGCGGCCCGGGCGGCATGGAGGCGGCCAACCGCGGCGCCTTCGAAGCCGGGGCCGACACCGTGGGGCTGAACATCACGCTGCCGCGCGAGCAGTACCCCAACCCCTATCTCACGCCGGGGCTGTGCTTCCAGTTTCACTACTTCGCACTGCGCAAGCTGCACTTCATGAAACGCGCCGCGGCCATCGTCGCCCTGCCCGGCGGCTACGGCACGCTGGACGAATTGTTCGGCGCGCTCACCCTGATCCAAACCCGCAAGACCGCGCCCATCCCCATCGTGCTCGTCGGAGAGGCGTACTGGAGGAACGTCTTCAACGTTGACTTCCTGGTCGACTCCGGCAGCATCGCCGAGGAGGACCGCGAGCTGTTCTGGTATGCGGAAAGCGCCCAGCAAGCCTGGGACGGCATCCGCGCCTGGCATGAACTCAACGGCAGCTCGCTGTTCGACGGCGAGCTGCCCGAGGACTGAGGAACCACGACCATGAACATATCCTTCCACGGCGCCGACCGCGACGTCACCGGCTCCTGCCATCTGCTGGAAGCCAAGGGCAAGCGCATCCTGATCGACTGCGGCATGTACCAGGGCGGGCGCGAGCTGGACGAGGAAAACGCCGAGGACTTCGGCTTCGACCCCGCCTCCATCGACACCCTGCTGCTCACCCACGCCCACCTCGACCATTGCGGGCGCATTCCACTGCTGGTCAAGCGCGGCTTCAACGGCGAGATCATCACCACCGCGGCGACCCGCGAGCTGGCGCGCGTGGTCATGCTCGATTCGGCGCATCTGCAGGAAGAGGAAGCCGAGCGGGATGCGCGCTACGCCCATCGCCGCGGCCGCGAACCGCGCCAGGCGCTGTACGGCACACTGGACGCGCTCAACGCCCTCGACCAGTTCGGCCGCACCGCCGTCTACGGCCAACCCATCGAGCTGGGCCCGAACCTCGGCGCCACCTTCCATGACGCCGGACACATCCTCGGCTCGGCCAGCATCCGCATCGAGGAGGGCGACGGCAAGCGGCGTTCGGTGATCTTCTCCGGCGACCTCGGCAACAGCGGGCGCCCCATCCTGCGCGACCCGCAGATCCCGCCGCAGGCCGATGCCGTAGTCATGGAAACCACCTACGGCGACCGTCTGCACAAGCAGATCACACCCTCCGTGGAAGAACTCTACGAAGCCATCACGGAGACGCTGCGGCGCGGCGGCAACGTCATCATCCCCACCTTCGCCTTGGAGCGCGCACAAGAGATCCTCTACTATCTGCGCGACGGCGTGGAAACCGGCCACCTGGCGCGCAACCTGCCGGTCTTCCTGGACTCGCCGATGGCCATCTCGGCCACCGAAATCTTCCGCCGCCACCCCGAGTGCTATGACGCCGAAGCCTGCGCACTGTTCGAACACGGACGCGATCCCTTCGCCCTGCCCGGGCTGCGCTTCACCCGCGAGACCGCCGACTCCATCGCGCTCAACCGCCTCGCCGGCGGCGCGGTCATCATGGCCGGCTCGGGCATGTGCACCGGCGGACGCGTACGCCATCACCTGCGCCACAACCTGTGGCGCAAGGACTCCAGTGTGATCTTCGTCGGCTATGCCGCGCCGGGCACGCTGGCACGCATCCTCATCGACGGCGCGCAGCGCATCAAACTGTTCGGCGACGAAATCCCCGTGCGGGCGCGGCTGCATACCATCAACGGCTTTTCCGCGCACGCCGACCGCGACGAACTGCTGGCCTGGCACGGCGCGCTCAAGCCGGCGCGGACCATACTCGTGCACGGCGACGAAAAGGCCATGCGCAGCTTCGCCGAACGCCTGCACGACACCGAGGTCAGCATGCCCGACAAAGGCGACGAGATCAGCCTGTGAAGCGCACCGCGCGCCTGCTCGCCAGCGGCGTGGTCACCGGCCTCGGCGGCGGGCTGGCCAGCCTCGGCGGCGGAACGATCCTGATCCCTCTGCTCACCGAGTGGCTGGACATGAGCCAGCTCGAAGCGCGCGGCACGGCCATGGCGACCTCGGGCTTCACCGCGCTGAGCGGTGCCCTGAGCTACGGCCTGCACGGCAGCGTCGACTGGCGCACGCTCGTGTGGACCGGGCTCCCCGCCCTCATCTGCGCGCCGGTAGCCGCCCGCATCTCCCGCGCCTGGCCACAGGCGCTGCTGCGCCGCACGTTCGGCGTCGTCGTCCTGCTCGGCGCGCTGACGCTGCTTCTCAAGGGCACGGTCGGCGGCGGCTTCGCGGATACCTGGCCGCTGGCCTGGCTGGCGCTGGTCGGGGTGATCGCCGGCAGCGTGGCGGGCATCGTCGGGGTCAGCGGAGGGCCGGTGCTGGCGCCGCTGTTCGTACTCGGCCTCGGCATGCCGCAAGCCCTGGCCCAGGGTTCCTCGCTGCTCGCACGCCTGCCGGCCATCGCCGGCGGCGTTGCCGAGAACGCGCGCGAAAAAGCCGTCGACTGGCACAGTCTGCCGCTGCTCGCGACCGGCGTCGTCGCCGGCACCGTGATCGGCAGCCTGCTGGCGCTGCATCTCCCCGAGCGCGGCCTGCATTGGCTGTTCGCAGCGCTGCTCGTGGCGCTCGGGCTGCACGAACTGGGCAACCGTCCGCTGCACCGCCACATCGAGCATCGCCCGCATGGTTCCTATCCCTGAGCGTCAGCGCTCCGTCCGGCGCCTGCACGAATTCTTCCCGAGGAGGCCAATCGCATGAGTCTGTATCAGCGCATCATCGTCCCGGTCGACGACAGTCCAGCAGCGATGTACGGATTGCAGGCAGCCCTTGCGCTGGCCAAGGATCAGGCCGCACAGCTCAAGCTGTTCACCGTTGTCGACGAGGCCAGCAGCGGCTACGCGGGAGGCGAACTGGGCTGGATCGAACCGGAAGGCATCGACAAGGAGCTGCGCTCCGAAGCCCGGCATCTGCTCAACGAAGCGGTCGCCAGCGCGGAAGCGGCCGGCCTGGCTCCGGAGCAGGAGTTGATCGAGACGCCCAGCGGACACACCGTTCGCGCCATCCACCAGGCGGCATCGCAATGGCGGGCCGACCTCATGGTCATCGGCACGCACGGCCGTCACGGCATGGCGCACATGCTTTTCGGCAGTACCGCGGAGGACGTCGTACGCAGCCCCGAGCTGCCGATTCTGGTCGTTCCCATTCCCCACGCCGGCGAAGCACAGGAATGACCAGGCAAACGCCTGCCGCCACGCCGCAGCGACAACGGCGTAGCGGATCGGTGGCAATGCAGGCCTACCAGGTCAGCACCTTGCCGGCCGCGCCCAGCGTCGGCAGCGCCTTGCCCGGCGTCAGCAGCGGCACCGGCCTGGCCAGATCGTCGGCCGTCATGCCGTTGAGATCGAGCGACTGCGCGCAGCCGATGATCTGCACGCCGTTGTCCTCGGCCAGCGCCATGAACTCCGCCACGCTCTTGCCGCCTTCGAGCGGGAAAATCGTCTCCGCCACGCCCTTGCCGAGCAGTTCGGTGGGCGGGCCGGTGAAGTACATGACGACGTTCTGCTCCATTGCCGCGGCGATGGAGGCGAGGGAAAACGCCGAAGGCAGGCGCTTGGGATTTTCCTTGCCGGTGATGAGGATGATGACCAGATCGGGAGCTTGTTCGGACATGATCGACCTCCAGTCTTTCTTCACGGGAAACCGGCTTCGGGCCGGCCACACAAAATCGGACAACCATCCAACTTCGTGAGTTCCCAAACCGTCGAACCGCCCTCGGTGCGCCCATGACCGACAATCGCAAACACCCGCCGCTGGTCACCCTGACCCTCAATCCCTGCGTCGACGTCAGCTACGACCTGCCGCGGCTGATCGAGGACCAGAAGGTCCACGCCAGCGCCAACCGCTACGACCCGGGCGGCAACGGCATCAACGTCGCCCGCGCCTTCAAGCGCCTGCACATGCCCGCGCACGCCTGCTGCATCGTTGCCGGCGAAATCGGCAACCTGCTCGAACGCCTGGTCGCCCACGAACTCGATTTCCCGCACTGCGTGCGCATCGAGGGCGAGACACGCATCAACGTGACCCTGCTGCAGCAGGACCCGCGTGCACAGTTCGAAGTCAGCGGACTCGGCCCGCCGGTCAGCGGTTTCGCGCTGCAGGAACTCGTCGACGAGGTGCTGGGCCTGGCCGGCGGCGGCTACGTCGTGCTCACCGGGTCGCTGCCACCGGGCGTACCCAAGGACATCTACGCCACGCTGGTGCGCGAACTCCACCTGCAGGCCGCCCACGCGGTGGTCGACGCGCAGGGCGAAGTTCTGGCGCGCGCCATCGAGGAGCGGCCCTTTCTGATCAAGCCCAACCGCTACGAACTCGAGCAACTCGTCGGCCATAGCCTGCCGAACCTCGACGCGGTGATCCGCGAAGCCTGTGCGCTGCAAGCCCGCGGCATCGACTACGTCTGCGTATCGCTGGGCGGCGAAGGCGCGCTGCTGGTCGACGGCGAGCATACCTACCATGCGCATCCACCGCCGGTGGAACCCTGTTCCACGGTTGGAGCCGGCGACTCCATGCTGGCCGGACTCATCACCGCGCTGGCCCGCGGCGAAGGACCGGCCGAGGCGCTGCGCCTGGGCCTGGCCTGCGGCAGCGGCACCGCCAGCCGCCCGGGCACCGAGCTGTTCGACTACAACCAGATGCGCGAGCTGCTCGGACGCGTGGAAGTCGCCAGCGTGACCGACTGTCTCGCCGTCAAGTAGACCCAGCCCCACGAGGTCCGTATGCGCATACTCGTCTTCAGCAACCACAGCTACGATCGCGACTCCTTCGAAGCCGCCCGCGGCGACAGAACCGACCTGCTGTTCGATTACACGGCGGCACGCCTGGAGGCGCGCACCGCCGGCCTGACGGCCGGTTTCGACGCCGTGTGCTGCTTCGTCGACGACGACATCGACGCCCCGGTGCTTGAAACCCTGGCGGCCCAGGGCACGCGCCTGGTGCTGCTGCGCTGCACCGGCTACAACAACGTCGATCTCGAAGCCGCCGAACGCCTCGGCGTCGCCGTCATGCGCGTCGGCCGCTACTCTCCCTACTCGGTGGCGGAGTTCGCCGCCGGCCTGATCCTCACCCTGAACCGCAAGCTCCACCGCGCCTACAACCGCGTGCGCGAAGGCAACTTCCGCCTCGGCGGCCTGCTCGGCTTCGACCTGCACGGCAAGACCGCCGGCATCGTCGGCACCGGACGCATCGGCGTCGCGCTGGCGCACATCCTGAATGGATTCGGCTGCGAGCTGCTCGCCTACGATCCGTATCCCTCCGCCGAATGCGAGGCTCTGGGCGTACGCTACGTGCCGCTGCCCGAGCTGCTGGCCGCCAGCCACATCGTATCCCTGCATCTTCCCCTCACGCCGCAGACCCGCCATCTCATCGACGCCGAGGCCCTGGCCGGCATGCGGCCGGGGGCGATGCTGATCAACACCAGCCGCGGCGCCCTGGTCGACGCCAGCGCCGTCATCGAGGCGCTCAAGAACGGACACCTGGGGGCGGTCGGTCTCGACGTCTACGAAGAGGAAGGCGACATGTATTTCACCGACCATTCGGACCGCATCATCGACGACGACGTCTTCGCCCGGCTGCTGACCTTCCCCAATGTCGTGATCACCGGACATCAGGCATTTTTCACCCGCGAAGCGATGGAGACCATCGCCCGCACCACGCTGCGCAACATCGACGATTTCGCCGACGGCCGCGACAACGAAAACCGTCTGCATCCAGCACGCACCGCCAACTGACCGCACGCCCCTGCGAGGCCAACGACCGATGGACAACATCAAGCGCTACCTGACCCGCGAACTGCCCTCCCCCCTGGATCGGCTGACCGAACTCGCGCTCGACCTGCGCTGGAGCTGGAGCCACTCCTCCGACGCGCTGTGGCGCACCATTGATCCGGAACTATGGGAGGCGACCTCCAACCCCTGGCTGATCATGGAAAGCACCTCGCGAGAGCGCCTGGAAGAACTGGCGCAAAACGACCAGTTTCGCGCCGAACTGGAGCGCCAGCTCACCGAACGAGAGGAAAACCTCAATGAAACCACCTGGTTCGACAGCCTGTCCGACGGCGGCACCCTGAACCTGGTTGCCTACTTCAGCATGGAATTCGGCCTCAGCGAATCCCTACCCATCTATTCGGGCGGCCTTGGCATCCTTGCCGGAGACGTGCTCAAGACGGCCAGCGACCTGGGCGTTCCAGTCATCGGCGTCGGCCTGCTCTACCAGCAGGGCTATTTCCGCCAGGCACTGAACGTCAAGGGCGAACAACTCGCCTACTTCCCTTACAACGATCCGGCCATGCTGCCGGTAATGCCGCTACGCGACGGCGACGGCGGCTGGCTGCGCGTGACCGTGGAACTGCCCGGACGCAGTCTGCAGCTACGCTGCTGGGAAGCACGCGTCGGCCGCACCCGCCTGCTGCTGCTCGACGCCAACGACCTGGTCAACAATCCACGCGACCGCGGCATCACGGGAGAACTCTACGGCGGCGACGACGAAACCCGCCTGGAGCAGGAAGTCGTACTCGGGATCGGCGGCTGGCGCATGCTGAAAGCACTCGGTCTGCAGCCCAAGGTCTGCCATCTCAACGAGGGACACGCCGCGCTGGCCGTGCTGGAACGCGGCGCGCACTGCATGCGCGACCACACCATCACGTTCGACGAAGCCCTGCTGTGCACCCGCGCCGGCAACGTCTTCACCACGCACACCCCGGTGCCGGCCGCCTTCGACCGCTTCGCTCCATCGCTTGCCCGCCAGTATCTGAGCCCCTACGCCGAACAATGGGGCATGGACATCGAGACCTTGCTGGATCTCGGCCGCGCACACCCCGGCAATACCGAAGAATCCTTCAACCTGGCCTACCTGGCACTGCGCGCCAGCGACGCCGCCAACGGCGTCTCCCGCCTACACGGCGCCGTCTCGCGGGAACTCTTCGCCCCCCTGTTCCCGCGCTGGCCGCTGGCCGAAGTGCCTATCGGCCACATCACCAACGGCGTGCACATGCCGAGCTGGGATTCGCGTGAAGCCGACGAACTCTGGACCCAGGCCTGCGGCAAGATGCGCTGGATCGGCGAACTCGATACGATCGAGAACGACATCCACGCCCTGGCGGACGAGGCGCTGTGGGACTTTCGCGCCAGGCAAAGACAGGAGTTCATGCTGGCCGTGCGCAACCGCCTGGCGCGGCAGCGCGCGAGTCGCGGAGCGGCGCGCGACACCATCGATGAATGCACCCACCTGCTCGACCCCAATGCGCTCACGCTCGGCTTCGCCCGCCGCTTTACGGCCTACAAACGCCCCAACCTGCTACTGGCCCAACCCGACCGGCTGCAGCGTCTGCTAAGCGACCCGCAACGCCCCGTGCAACTGGTCATCGCAGGCAAGGCGCACCCCAAGGACGGCGACGGCCAGGCAATGATCCGCGAGTGGGCCGAATTCATCCGGCGCCCCGGCCTGCCGCACGGCCGCGTGGTATTCATCGAGGACTACGACATGGCTGTCGCCTCCGAACTGGTGCAGGGCGTGGACGTATGGGTCAACACCCCCCGCCGGCCCTGGGAAGCCAGCGGCACCAGCGGCATGAAAGTCCTGGTCAACGGCGGCCTCAACGTCTCTGAACTCGACGGCTGGTGGGCCGAGGCCTACGCCCCGGAAGTCGGCTGGGCACTGGGCGACCGCGGCGAACACGACTCCGACCCGGCCTGGGACGCCTTCGAGGCCGAAACGCTGTATAAGCTGCTCGAAACGGCCGTCATCCCAGAGTTCTACACGCGCGACAGCGACGGCATCCCCCGGCGCTGGGTCGCCCGCGTGCGCGAAAGCATGGCGAGGCTGACGCCGAGCTATTCGACCAACCGCATGTTGCGCGAGTACGTCGAGCTGTACTACCTGCCGCGCGCGCACGCTCTGGACGCACGCCTGGCAAACGGAGCCGCGGCGGCGCACGACATTCACCAGTGGCGGCAACGCATCCGGGCGCACTGGCAGGCACTGCGCATCGGCAACATCGACATGACGCCGACCGACGATGGGTTGGAGGTGGACGTACAGGTGTTCCTGGACGATCTGCCGCCCGACGACGTCGGCGTACAACTCTACGCCGACGGCGACACTCCATCCGCACCGCCCGAGCGCCACCCGCTCCAGCGCGGACCGGCCCTGTCGGGTGCGGTGAATGGCTTTCGCTACCAGGCACGGATACCGACTTCGCGGCCGGCAAGCGACTACACCGTGCGGGCCATCCCCTTCCATCCACTGGCCGAGGTGCCGCTGGAGGAAGACTGTATCCACTGGGCAGTCTGATACACTCGCGCCCATGGAAGCCGTCCGTCATCGCTGCCCGGAAACCACCCGCCAACGCCTACTCGAAGCGGCGCATCGCGAAATCTACGAACACGGCTACCAGGCTGCCAGCCTCGACCGCATCCTCGCCGACACCGGCCTGAGCAAAGGTGCCCTGTACCATCATTTCGGCACCAAACAGGCTCTGGGCCTTGCAGTGGTCAACGAAGTCATCGGCACCCGCATGCAGGAGGAGTGGATCGAACCGATACAACAGGCGCAACGCCCGCTGCAGACGATCATCGAACTGCTCGGCCTGAAGCAGAAACGCGCTACGGAAATGTCCATCCGCCTGGGCTGCGACCTCAACAACCTCATGCAGGAAATGAGTCCGCTTGACGAAGCATTCCGCCAGTCGCTGGCCAAGGTGATCACGCAGTGGCGTGCGACGCTGGAGTCGGGTTTGCGGCGTTCCCGGGAAATAGGCGAGCTGCGTAGCGGAGTCGACTGCGCACGCACAGCATTGTTCGTGGTCGCCGCAATCGAAGGCTGCGTAGGCACCAGCAAGAACCAGCGCAGCGTCGAGGAGCACCGCGACTGTCTCGACGGCGTCAAGGACTACCTGTACAGTCTGTACGCCGAAGGCACGCGCTGACGGCCACGTCGTGTGCGGCGTACATGCAAGGCTGCACATCCTCATGCCATCGGGCAGAAAACACAGCAGCAGACGAACATCGCCGATTGACGGTTTTACCGGCCGCCCTCAACATACCAACCGGTCTGCATGAAATATACCCCGACCTCCAGGAGGCTCCATGCCGCAAAACACCTCGGCCGTCGCTCAGCAATGGATCGACATCGCCCCCGATCTGCGCGGCTATCTCGCTCACCCTGCTGACGACCGCCCTCACCCGATCGTGCTCGTGTTCATCGAAATCTTCGGCATCAATCCACACTTCCAGAAAATCGCCGTCCGCCTGGCCGAGGCCGGCTTCACCGCCCTGGTTCCCGACATCTACCACGGCCATGTGTTCGACTACTCGGACTCCAGCAACGCCATTGCCCATCTGCGCACTCTGGACGACGAGCAGGTCATGCGCGAGGCCGCCTTCTCGCTGGAGTTTATCCGCGGCCAGTCCTGCGCGAGCGAAGCCGTCGGCGCGCTCGGCTTCTGCATGGGTGGCCGCTACGCGTTCCTCGCCAACGCGGCGCTCGGCTCTCGCCTGCGCGCATCGGTGGCGTTCTACGGCGGCGGCATCGCGCCGGAGCACGACACCGTCGGACGCAAGCCGCTACTGAACCGCGTGCCGGAGATGCAGGCTCCGCTGCTGCTGCAGTACGGCAGCGCCGACCAGTCCATCCAGCCCGCCGAACACGCACGCATCGTCGAGGCGCTGAGCAGTGCGCACAAACGTTATTCGCTCGAGGTCTATCCCGGCGTCAACCACGCCTTCTTCTGCGACGAACGGCCGAATTACGATCCCGACGCCGCCGCACAAGGCTGGCAGCGCACTCTCGATTTCTTCCATCGCCACCTTGGAGACTGAACCAATGGCCAAACTCGCTATCGTGTTGCTTTCGGACATGCAGGATCCGGTCAAGGTCGAAATGGCCCTGCGCTTCTCACAGGTCGCCAAGAAGGAAAACCGGCTGGAAGACATCCGGTTCTTCTTCTTCGGCCCCGGCGTGCGGGTGCCGGGACAGATCAAGGACGACGCCCAGCTCGCTCCGCTACTGGAGGAGCTACTCACCAGCGGCATCACCACCCTGGCCTGCATCTACAACGCCCGCGGCCTGAACGAAGAGGACAACCTCAAAGAGGCCGAAGTCCAGATGCAGGCGATCGGCGCAGACCTGGTCGACGTCGTCGACCGCGGCTATCAGCTCATGACGTTCTGAAAAAGCGCCCTGTAAGGAGGCCTCCCGAATGGATCTCGGACTGAACGGCCTGAACGTGCTGGTCACCGGAGGTACCTCCGGAATCGGCGCGGCAATCGTCGAGCGCTTCGCGCAGGAAGGCGCCAATGTCGCTTTCTGCTCGCGCTCCCCGGAAAAAGTCGATCGAATGCTGGAAAGACTGAGCCGCTACCCGGTGGAGGTAACCGGCAAGCCCCTGGACGTCACTGACACCGACGCCTTCATCGCGTGGGCGCAGACGCTGAACGGACCGGACATCTTCGTGCCGAACGTCAGTGCCCTGTCTTCCGACTGGGACGCATCGCTCGCCACCGACCTCGAAGCGACGGTACGCGCAACCGAGGCGCTGGTTCCAAGGCTGCGGACGTCGGCGACGCCGGCCATCACCTACATCGGCTCGAAAGCCGGCTCGTTCGGTACGCCGCATTTCGAATCCTACGGCGCCGTCAAGGCCGCAATGACCCACTACATGAAATCGCTGGCACGACGTCTCGCCGCAGAGGGCGTCCGCGTCAACACGGTCTCGCCCGGCGACATTTTCGTCACCGACGGTTTCTGGGACAACATGCGCCGGAACCGGCCGGAAGTGTATCAGAAGACGCTCGACGCCAATCCACTCGGACGGCTGGGTACGCCGGAGGAAATCGCCAACGTCGTCGTGTTCCTGTCCAGCCCCGCCGCCGGTTTCGTAAGCGGCGCCAACCTGCTCGCCGACGGTGCCTCGACGCTGCACGTCCACGGCTGACGCCACCCCCTCTCAACGCGTTCAAGGAATCGACCACATGTCATCCCCGCATCTATTCACCCCGCTCAAGCTGCGCGGCCTGGAAATCCGCAACCGCATCTTCGTCTCACCGTATTGGCCGCTGCACGCCGCACATGCGCTCGGCGCCGAAACCCCGTGGCCGAAACAGTACGAACGCGCCCGGCCGCGTTGAGCGGCCTGGAACGGCTTTTGTCTGCGGCAACGGGATGGCGCGAACAAAAGCCGTGTCAGTTCTCCGAACGCTGGTAAATCACTGTGCAGTTACGGCCTTCGCGCTTGGCCGCATACAAGGCCCGGTCCGCCGCCCGCATCAGGTCGTCCGCCGAACCCATGTCATCACCCGGCTGGCGTTCTTTGAGGTGGGTGGCCAATCCAATCGAAACCGTAATCGACACGTTGACATCATCGACCGACAGCTCAAGCTCCGACAGGCGTTTGCGCATTCGCTCCAGCAGCGTGAACGCGGCTTCCTCGCTCGTACCCGGCAACAGCACGACGAATTCCTCTCCGCCGTAGCGTGCCACGATGTCCGTCTTCCTCATCTGCTCCGTCAGCGCGCGCGCGATCGACACCAATGCGGTATCACCGGCCTGGTGTCCATAGCCATCGTTGATGCGCTTGAAGTGATCGACATCGACGAAACCGACTGACAACGGGCCCCCCTCGCTGACGGCCGCCTCGAACTCGCGTCTCAATATCTCGTTCAAACGTCCGCGATTGAGCAGTCCCGTCAGCGGATCGGAATAGGTCTGCTGCTCCAACACCCTGTTTCGCGCCTCGAGCATTTCACTGCGAGCCTTGTATTCGCCCGCTTCCTGCAAGGACTTCAGATTGCGCAGCAGTAGCACGTCCCGCGCCTCGCTCAACAACGCGGTAACGTCGTGTTCGCACACCAATGCGATTTCAAACAAGGCGGCATAATCGGGCAGCAGTGCCGCAATCCGGCTCAGTACGGCCTCGAAATCCTCGACATCGAGCCCAAGGCTGCTCTCGGCCTGCTGAGCCAACTCGCGGGTATCGTGACGGAACTCGGCATCGAGCAGCCAGAAATCGGCCAGCAAACCGGAAAAATTCACACAGCGTTCGAGCTCGGAAGCCTGTACCGGAGCATCGATAGCGCCCAGGTCATGGCTGCAGCGTACCGCACGCCATAGCGCCTCCGGCAGCCGCCAGCTCTCCAGCAGATGACTGCCGACCTGCGCATGATCGAAGCCGAAAGCCCGGATTTCCGCCTGCGTCAGATCAGTGTGCGTATGCGTCTCGGCAAGCACCCGGCTATAGCGCTCGGGTTCGGCCTTCTCCAACACCAACATGCCGATGTCCTGCAGCAGGGCAGCCAGGAAGAACCGCCCCGACTCGCCGCCGTGCAACTGCTCTGCCAGCACCCGCGCAGCGACAGCCGACGCCAACGACCGGCGCCAGTACGCCTGCTTGTCGACGCAGCCTCCATTCTTGGGGGGCTCCAGCGAAAAGCTCAACGCCAAAGTAATGGCCGTATTGAAGCCAAGCAGGCTGACCGCCTGACGCAGGTTGTCGATCTGACGTCTGGCTGCATACAGCGGAGAATTCGCAGCCTTCAGCAGGCGTGCGCTGAGCGCGGGATCGTTGGCCACCACCCCGGCGACCTCGCTGAGCCCTGCGTAGGGGTCTTCCCCCAACTCCAATACCCGTATGGCGACCGACGGCAAAGTCGGGAGAGTCGCTGTCCTGCGCAGCAATTCGTCGAATGCCGCCTTCAATGAATCGCCGCTCATCTACACCTCGAGAAACCCTGAGGTCTCCAAAAACCTCCGCAGCAGTATGCCAGAGTGCATCCACTGCTGTCGTGATACTGCAATGCCGTTCGCCGGCCCGAGTCACCGGCAAGAACAGGAACGCAACCGAGTATTCCAGCTGCATGCAGCGACCTCCCGGCCACCGGCTGCGCGATGCGGCGCCGACGACCGGATGGCCGAATGCGGAGCGAGATGGTAGCCTGAGGTATGCAGCTTCCTGCTAGGATTGCTTCCGACGGGACCGAGACTGGCCGAACCGAGGCGAAGACCGCCACCCAATGTCGGTGCTCTCGCCACAGAGCCTCCACCCACCCATAATGATCAACAAGAACACGACTGACGCGCGATGGTTCGATGACTGCCCACTCACCAGGCGACCTTCCTGCAATTGTCGGCATCGCCCTGCTCGACGATGCAGGACGCATCTGCAGTCACAACGCCGCACTGGCCGAAATGTTCGGCGACAAGCTGCAGGGCGCCACGCTGCAGAAAGCGCTGCCGCTGAACGAACGCATGCAGCGTCAGATCGAGCGCACCATCAGGCTCGCCAGGGCGCGTCGACAATCCCTGCCGGGTCCCTCGCATTTGCAACACGCGGGCCAACAGTACCAATTGCGTTTCATCCCCCTGCAGTGTGCCGGCGCGACGCCGCACATGGCGGCGCTTGTCCACGTGTCGCAGCCTCACGAACGCGAGGTTCATCGGCAAACATTGCGTTCCCTGCACACCTTGCACGAGGCCATCGTCAAGCTCCTGACCGAACCGGACACGCACACGCTGATCCGCGCCGTCTGCCGCGTCCTGGTCAAATCCGGCGGCTACCCTCTAGCCTGGGTCGCCAGCGTCTCCGACGCCCGGATCGAACACATGGATTCGGCTGCCGATCCGACCGGCTATCTGGACGAACTGTTAGCGCAAGGGGGCGAGCAAGCTCTGTTCGAATTCCCTATCGGTCTGGCGTTGAATACCGGCCGACCGGCCGTATTCCACCAGGGCGACCACAGCAACGCGCCCTCCGCACACCTTGCGCTGGCACAAGCCTATGGCTACCAGTCCATCTCTGCCTTCCCGGTCTCGATCGACGATCAGGTCCGAGGCGTCATGTGCGTCTATTCGCATCAGGCGCTCGCCTTCAAGGACACCGAATACGACACTCTCGGGTACGTTGCTGAAGGACTCGCGTACGGACTTTCGCGCCTCGAGCAACGTCGTGCGCAACAGTTGACCGAGGACAAGCTGCGCCAGACGACGACCCTGTTCGAAGCCTCTCGCGAAGGCCAACTCGTCACCGACGAGAACTTCCGCATCATTGCCGTGAACCCGGCATTGACCGAACTCACCGGCTACGTCGAACAGGACCTGACCGGACAGCTACCCTCCGTATTCCACTCGGGTCAGCATGACCGAGCCTATTACGACAACATCTGGAAAGCGATCGAATCCCAGGGGTTCTGGCAGGGCGAGATATGGAACCGCTGCAAGGACGGCAGCATCAAACCGTTTTGGCTGCGCATCGTGCAGATTCCGCCTACCGCAAACGCTCCGGCACGCTACGTCGGCACCTACACCGACATCGCCACGCTGAAGGAGACCGAGGCCCGCTTGGAGCATCTCGCCCATCACGACGCGCTGACCGATCTGCCCAATCGGACGCTCCTGGAAACCCGTCTGGAGCAGGCGCTTCAAAGAGCCAAACGCCACGGCAACCTCATTGCCATCCTGTTTCTGGATCTTGACGGTTTCAAGCGCATCAACGACAGCCTGGGCCACAGCTCCGGCGACCGTCTGTTGCTAAAGGTCGCCGAGCGCCTGTGCCACGTCATTCGCGAGGAAGACACCCTGGCCCGCTTCGGCGGCGACGAATTCGTGGTGCTGGTCGAGAATCTGCGCCAACCCGAACAGGCCAGCATCATCGCACGGCAGCTGCTCAAGGCCGTTGCCAAGGACCTCGAGCTGGACGACCAGGCCCTCAACCTTTCGGCCAGCATCGGCATCGCCGTCGCCCCCAGCCACGGCCAGAATCCGCATGAGCTGATCCAAAACGCGGACACCGCCATGTATCGCGCCAAGGCCAGCGGCCGCAATACCTACCAGTACTACACGCGCGACCTGACCATGCGCACGCGGCGCCAGCTCAGCCTGGAAAATCTGCTGCGCAATGCCCTGGAACGCGACGAGTTTCATCTGCGCTACCAGCCGCTGATCGATATCGGCAGCGGCGACATCGCAGCGGTGGAGGCACTGTTGCGCTGGGAACGCCAGGGGGAAGAGGCCATCGGTCCCGACGAGTTCATCCCGCTGGCCGAGGAACGAGGGCTGATCGTGCAAATCGGCCGCTGGGTTCTGGAACAGGCCTGCCGGCAGGCAGTAGCCTGGAGCAAGAGCGATATAGGCCCGCTGCGCGTTGCCGTCAACGTCTCGGGCCGCCAGCTCGAACAACGCGGCTTCGCACGCCAGATAGACGACCTGTTGCTGCGTTATCAGCTGCGCCCGGAATTGCTCGAACTCGAGGTAACCGAAACGGTATTCATGGAGCACGACTCGGCGTCCGGCATCTTCGACTATCTGGACCAGCTCGGACTGCGGCTCGCCATCGACGATTTCGGCACCGGCTACTCCTCGCTTTCGCGCCTGACCCAGCTGCGCCCCAACACCATCAAGATCGATCGCTCCTTCATCCAGGCCGCCCCGCGGCAGAGCGATGCCGCAGCCATCACCACGGCCATCATCCAAATGGCCCACAGCCTGGACATGGAAGTCGTCGCCGAGGGTGTCGAAACAGAAGCTCAGCTCGAATTCCTGCGTTCGCGCGCCGCCAACCTCATCCAGGGATACCATTTCACCCCACCGCTCAAGGTCGACGCGCTCGAGGAGTGGGTACGCGATTACCGACGCCGAACATCCTGGTAATCCACGTGAGGCAGTAACGCCCGGAGTCGCATCCCTGTTCCACTGAACCGCGCTGCAAGGCGCCGGCCGCCCCGGCTTGACATCCATTCCGTGCCGGATCATGATTTCGCTTAATTCATTTGAATGAATATCTGCAATCCATGGCGCAGCCCACCGCTCAGGATAGCGACAGTGCACGCGGCGACCTGACCCGCCAGCGGCTACTTGAAACCGCTGTCGAGATCTTCGCCCACAGCGCCTACGACAGCGTGCGCACACGTATGCTGGCAGACGCCGCAGGCGTGAACCAGGCCGCGATTCCCTACTATTTCGGCGGCAAGGAAGGTTTGTATCTGGCCGTCGCGCAGCGGATCGCCGAACGGCTCGGGGGCGAGATCAGCACACTCACGGCCCAGGCGGCCCCCTTGCTCGACGAGGCGGCACAGTCTTCCGACGATGCCATCGAACTCGCGCTGCGCGGAATCCTCTCCGACTTCGCCCGCGTCATTCTCACCCAGCCCGAACCGCACGCGTCCGCGGCCATCATCCTGCGCGAACAACAGCAGCCGACCAAGGCGTTCGACCTGCTCTACCGGCAGACCATGGCGCCGCTGCACTGCACCATGACCGCCCTGGTCGCCCGCCTGGACAAACTCGACGTAGACTCCCCCGAAGCGATTCTGCACGCCCATATGCTCCTCGGCCAGGCACTAGGATTCATCGCCGCCCGCACGACTCTCCTGCGCCGTCTGGGACAACAGCAGATTGAGCCCCCGCAGATCGAGTACGTCGCCAGCCTGCTTCGCAACAGCAATATCGCGACAGGGCTCCACGAACCGCCCCGGACAGAGCCATGCGAATAGCCCCGGGTACAACACACAATCGTCGCCAAGGCCGACATATCCGCCTCGGCAAAAAATGCTTTACTCCACATCTACTGCATGGGTTATTGGCGGATTCTCCGCCGGACGACTTTGTCCGCGGCCTTCCGGATATCCCGAACGCAACCCATAACGGCACTTGAACGTCAGGGGGAGCCCCAGCGATGCCATCACGTCCGCGCAAGAGCCTCATCATCGTCATCTCCGTACTGCTGCTCGGCATCAGCGTGTTTCTGATCGCAGCCGGCCTACGGGGCGCCGGAACCCATTGGTTCGACAGCGGCACGCAAACGCCGGGCGACACGCTGACCCTGTACGGCAACATCGACCTGCGCGAAGTACAGCTCGCCTTCAACGAACCCGGCCGCATCACCGGGATGCCTGCTCAAGCCGGAGACACGGTAGAGAAAGGCCAATTGCTGGCCTCTCTCGACAAGCGCCGCTACGTGGCGGATCTAAAGCGCGCCCAGGCCTCGCTCAATGCCAGCAAGGCCGCGCTTGACCGCCTGCTTTCCGGCTCTCGCCCCCAGGACATCGCGCGCCTGCGCGCAGTCGTCGATGCGGACAAGGCGGAACTGGAAGCCAAGCGCCTCACCTACCAGCGTCTCGTCAGGCTGGTGAGGCAAAAGGCTGGTACACAACAAAATCTCGACGAAGCGCGCGCCGCCATGCAAGCGGCCACCGGACACCTGAAAGCCGACCAGCAGGCCCTCAATCTAGCGATCGCCGGCCCCCGCCTGGAGGACATCGCCCAGGCACGGGCAAGCGTCGCAGTAGAGCAGGCAGCGCGCGACCTCGCTCAGATCGCGCTCGACGACACCGCACTCTACGCGCCCAGCAGCGGCGTGATCCGCAACCGCATCATGGAACCCGGCGACATGGCCTCGCCGTCGGCCGCCGTCTATACACTGGCGCTCACCTCACCGCTGTGGGTACGCGCCTACGTGGACGAAGCCGATCTCGGACATATCCGCCTCGGCCTCCCTGCCAGCGTCAACAGCGACAGTTTCCCGGGACATTCCTTCAAGGGCTGGATCGGCTACATCTCACCAACCGCTGAATTCACCCCCAAATCGGTCGAAACCACGCGCGTACGCAGCCAACTGGTCTATCAGGTCCACGTCTTCGTCTGCAATGCACAGGACCGCCTGCGCCTGGGGATGCCGGTGACCGTTCATATCGCGCTGAACGCCAAGCCCCTCGAGAATGGCAAAACGCCATGCGCTCAGCCCGGGACCTGAGACCCGCCCCTCGCGCCGCGCTGCGGGTCAATGGCGTACACAAGACGTTTCGGGACAAACACCGCGAAACGCACGCGCTGCAGGGCGCCAGCCTCATAGCCCGCAGCGGCAACATCACCGGCCTGATCGGCCCGGACGGTGCCGGCAAGACCACGCTGATGCGCATCATCTCGGGGCTGCTGCGCCCGGACCGCGGCGAGGTCAAGGTGCTCGGCATAGACGCCGTTGCCGATCCGCTGAAGGTTCAGGGACAGATCGGCTACATGCCCCAGCGCT
Organism: Acidihalobacter sp.; assembly: GCF_037381185.1. Lineage (NCBI taxonomy): Bacteria > Pseudomonadati > Pseudomonadota > Gammaproteobacteria > Chromatiales > Ectothiorhodospiraceae > Acidihalobacter > Acidihalobacter sp. Next base: position 73,945 of record NZ_JARRQY010000001.1, on the reverse strand, counting down.
TCGGGCTGTACGAAGACCTCAGCGTGCGCGAAAACCTCGATCTCTACGCCGATCTGCACAGCGTGCCGGCAAGTGTGCGCCCCGCCCGCTACGACGAATTGCTGCACATGACGGGCCTGGCGCCCTTCACGGCGCGCCTCGCCGGACGTCTCTCCGGCGGCATGAAGCAAAAGCTCGGTCTCGCCTGTACGCTCGTCCAGCCTCCCCGCCTGCTGCTGCTCGACGAACCTACCGTCGGCGTCGACCCGGTGTCGCGCCGGGAACTCTGGCAGATCATCGAACGCCTCGTCGGCGAGCAGGACATGAGCGTACTGCTGGCAACCGCCTACCTCGATGAAGCCGAGCGCTGCACGGAGGTCGTTCTGCTGCACGAAGGCCGCCTGCTAGGTCAGGGCGCGCCGGAGCACTTCACGGAGGGGCTGGAAGCGCGTGTGTGGTACGCCGAACGCCCCAGCGACTCCCGCCGCCGGCTGCTCACCGAGTTGCAGGAGCGCCCCGAGGTGCTCGACGCGATCATCGACCGCGACGGCGTGCGCACCATCCTGGACACGGCCAGCGCTCCGCCCGCCCTGGCCGGAACGACCTGGCAGCCACTGCGTCCCAGTTTCGAGGACGCCTTCGTCGAGCGTCTCAGCCACTCCGTGAAATCGGGCACGAAACACCGCCCGCCACCAAAAGACAGCGGCCGGCACAGCCATGCGACGGTCATATCCGCCCACGGCCTCACCCGCCGTTTCGGCGACTTCTACGCGGTGCGCGGCGTCGATTTCGAAGTCCACCGCGGCGAGATATTCGGCCTGCTCGGCGCCAACGGCGCGGGCAAGTCGACCACCTTTCGCATGCTCTGCGGCCTACTTCCACCCAGCGACGGCGCGCTTTCCGTGGCTGGCGTTGACCTGCGCAAAGCGGCTTCCGCCGCTCGTGCACGCATCGGCTATATGGCGCAGAAATTCTCGCTGTACGGCCATCTCAGCGTAATGCAGAACCTGCACTTCTTCTCTCGCAGCTACGGCCTGCGCGGCGCACGCCAGCGCGAGCGGATCGACTGGGCGCTGCAGGACTTCCGCCTCTCCAGTCTGGGCAGTTCATCGGCGAACGAACTGCCGCTGGGCTACAAACAACGCCTGGCCATGGCCTGCGCGCTGATGCACGAGCCGGACATCCTCTTTCTCGACGAGCCCACCTCCGGCATCGATCCGCTGGAACGCCGTGCTTTCTGGACGCGGATCAACGCCTTGGCTGCCAGCGGGGTGACCATCATGGTCACCACCCATTTCATGGAAGAGGCCGAGTATTGCGACCACCTCGTGATCATGGCGCAGGGGCGGATTCTGACCACCGGCACGCCGCAGGAAGTCAGAGCGCACAGCCACATCAGAAAACACCTGCGGCCCAGCATGGAAGATGCCTTCATCAAGCTCACGCAAAGCGCGGAGAAACATCCGGATGCGCCCTGACGCCGCCTTACACAACAGCAGCGGCATGCGCCTGAAGGGCTTGCTGCGCAAGGAATTCCTGCAGATTCTGCGCGACCCATCCAGCCTCGCGATTGCCTTCGTGATGCCGGTCATCCTGCTGCTGCTGTTCGGTTACGGCGTCTCGCTGGATGCCAAGCACGTCGCCCTCGGTTTCGTCGCCAATCAGCCCGGACCACAAAGCGAAAGCCTGCTCGGCGCCTTCCGCCGATCGCAGTACTTCACCCCACGGCGCATGCCCGATATGCAGGCCGCCAAGGCCGCCCTCGATCAGCGCCGCATCAAGGCCATCATTCACGTGCAGAGCGACTTCGCCGCCAGGATGCTCAGCGGCGACACGGCTCCGGTACAACTCATCGTCAGCGGCGTGGACGCCAACCAGGCGCGCATCATCCAGGGCTACGTAGGCGCAACGCTGCAGAACTGGATCCAACAGCAACTCGAACTCGAAGGCCGCTCCTCCGCGCTGCCGGTCGAAACCGACACCCGGGTCTGGTTCAACAGCGAGGTGCGCAGCCGCGACTATCTCGTGCCCGGGCTGGTGGTCGTCATCATGACGCTGATCGGCGCCCTGCTCACCGCTCTGGTCATGGCGCGGGAATGGGAACGCGGCACGCTCGAAGCGCTGATGGTCACGCCCATCACCCTGCGCGAGATTCTGCTGGGAAAGCTGCTCCCCTACTTCGTGCTCGGCATGGGCGGCATGGCGCTTTCGCTGGTCATGGCCCTATGGCTGTTCCAGGTGCCGTTGCGCGGCAGCCTGCTCGTACTGATCCTGATGTCGGCGCTGTTCCTGCTCGTGGCCCTGGGCATGGGCCTGATGATCTCGATTCTCGCCCGCAACCAGTTCCTGGCGGCGCTGGTGGCCATCATCGCCACCTTCCTGCCGGCCTTCATGCTGTCCGGCTTCATCTTCGACATCGGCAGCATGCCATTCTGGCTGCAGTGGCTGACTTATCTCGTTGCTGCCCGCTATTTCGTCGCCATCCTGCAGACTCTGTTCCTGGCCGGCAACGTCTGGAGCGTCATTCTGCCCAATGCCTTCGCGCTGGCGGTGATGGCGGTGTTCTTCCTCGGCGTCAGCCGACTGATGCTGCACAAGCGCCTGGAGTGAACAGCCATGTGGCACCGCATCCACGCACTGGTCATCAAGGAACTGCTCGCGCTGATGCGCGACCCCCGCGAACGGATCCTGATCATCGTCCCGCCGCTGATCCAGTTGTTGATCTTCAGCTACGCCGCAACTTTCGACCTGAATCACGTACGCCTGGCCGTATACGACCAGGACGGCGGCAGCGCCGCACGCCAACTGATCTCGGATTTCACCGGCTCGCCGAACTTCGAACTGGTCAGGCGCCTGCACAGCCAGCACGACATCACCGGCCTGATCAACAACCGCAACGCGCTCATGGTATTAGTCGTCCCCCAAGATTTTTCCCGCCGCCTGCGCAACGGCCTGCCCACCCAGGTGCAGGTACTGCTGGATGGGCGCAACTCCAACACCGCGATGATTGCGCTCAACTATGCCCGCAACATCGTGAACAACTTCAACGACAGCTGGCAACGCGACCACCACCTCGCAAAACCGCCGGCGGCGCTGGTCACCCATGCCTGGTTCAACGCCAATCTGGAAAGCCGGCTGTTCATCGTGCCTGGAGTCATCGGCGTGCTGCTATTGGTCGTGGTCATCATGTCCACGGCGCTATCCGTGGCACGCGAACGCGAACAAGGCACCTTCGACCAGTTGCTGGTCACCCCCCTGCGGCCGCTGGAGATTCTCATCGGCAAATCGATGCCCGGCCTGATCATCGGCCTGTTCGAGGCAACGATCGTGATCGGTACCGCGGTATGGTGGTTCGATGTGCCCCTGCGAGGACATTTGGCGACGCTTTATTTCGGCATTCTGCTGTTCCTGCTTTCGGCGATCGGCGTGGGCTTGATGATCTCCTCGCTCGCCGCCACGCTGCAGCAGGCCCTGCTCGGCGGCTTCATGTTCCTGGTTCCCGCCGTCATCCTGTCCGGCTTTGCCACGCCCATCGGCAACATGCCGCAGGCCGTACAGTACATAACGCTGTTCAATCCGCTGCGCTATATCATGGTCGTGTTGCGCGGAGTGTTCCTGGAGGGCACCCCGTTTTCACTTCTGCTCAACCAGTTCTGGCCGATGGCCCTGATCGGCGTCTGTACGCTCGCATTCGCCGGATGGCTGTTCCGGCATCGCATGTACTAGATCAGTGCACATGACCAAATTTAGTGCGAGAGAGCAACAAAAATAGAAACAACTAATTGTTTTAAAATAAATTTTTAATCTGGCTTAACATTTGCTTTACACAGTCCACAGAAAATACCTTGATCAAATATGCCCTCAACATTACTTGAAAATGCGTCTACGCTATTGTCACCTATATAGAGATAACGGTCGTTTTGCAGTGATGACCCCACTATTCGAAATCAAACCTCCAGCAGGGCCGCATCCAACATATGGCTGAGCAAGAACAAGATGCTTACGTACGTTTCGCCGACATCCGCAAGAGCTACGACGGTGAGACACTCGTTGTAAAGAATCTCAACCTGGACATCGAGCGCGGGGAATTCCTCACCATGCTGGGCCCCAGCGGATCCGGCAAGACCACCTGCCTGATGATGCTCGCCGGTTTCGAGACCGCCACACATGGTGAGATATATCTGGACGGTACCCCGATAAACCACGTCGCGCCGCACAAGCGCGACATCGGGATGGTGTTTCAGAACTATGCGCTGTTCCCGCACATGACCGTGGCGGAAAACCTGATGTTTCCGCTGAAGGTACGCGGCATTTCCAGCACAGAGGCCAAGAGCAAGGCTGAAAAAGTCCTCGACATGGTGGGCCTCGACGGCTTTTCCAATCGTCGGCCAGCCCAACTGTCCGGCGGCCAGCAGCAACGCGTAGCCGTCGCCAGGGCATTGGTGTTCGAACCCAAACTCGTACTGATGGACGAACCCTTGGGCGCTCTCGACAAGCAGTTGCGCGAGCAAATGCAGTTCGAGATCAAACATATCCACGAAAACCTTGGCGTCACCGTCGTCTATGTAACGCACGATCAAAGCGAAGCGCTGACGATGTCGAATCGAATCGCGGTGTTCAGCGAAGGCGTCATTCAACAGTTGGCCACGCCGGACGAGCTGTATGAGCAGCCGTCCAATGCGTTCGTCGCACAATTCATCGGCGAGAACAACCGCCTCTGCGGCACGATTACCGAGACCGATGGCGACGAGTCTGTGACAGTACGCACCGACACCGGCGCCGTCGTGCGCGCGCTGCCGGTCAATGTCGACGGCATCGGCAGCAAGACGACGTTGTCGTTACGCCCCGAGCGGGTCGTCGTCGAGCCGGAACCGGGCAATTTTCCCAATGTCTTCGATGCTCAGGTCATGGAACTGATCTACCTCGGCGACCACATCCGCACACGGATCAATATCGCCGGTCATGACGATTTCGTGATCAAGATTCCCAATACCCATACGGCAACGCGCAACCTCAAACCGGGCATGCAAATCAAGGTCGGATGGCACATCAACGATTGCCGGGCGTTGGATGCATAAACCGCTTCCAGCGACACTCCATCTCAACCTGCAAGCACGATGCGTCTATCCGGCATAAGGCGCAGGAACTACAACGGAGAAAAGAGCATGAAGCGTAATGATAACGATGATGAATCCCGCATCCTGACACTTGGCGATGTGACTCGCCGGGATTTCCTGGCGTTGGGGGCAAAAACGGCAGGCCTGATATCGCTCTCTTCCCTGGGAACGCTGTGGAGCCGCGAAGTCTTCGCCGCGACTCAGACGATCAATGCGGTTTCCTGGGGCGGAGCCTATTCGATGAGCCAGAAGAAGGCCTACGAGGAGCCCTTTACCAAGGCAACCGGCGTGACCTTCCAGAACATCGACAAGTCCGCTACCGGCCCCGCCCTGCTGACCGCCCAGGAACAGACGGGCAATGTCTCCTGGGACATTGTGGACGCACTGCAGGCTCCGGCCGAGCTACTGTACTCGCAGGGCCTGCTCTACGAAGTAGATTACGACAAGGATCTTGCCCCAGCTCCCGACGGCACGCCTGCAACCGAGGATTTCGTCAAGGGCTCGCTTGGCGGCGACGGCAAGAAGGGCGGCTTCGTCCCGACTATCGCCTACGACACGCTGTTCTCCTTCAACAAGACGGCCTTCCCCAAGAACAAACAACCTCAAACGATCAAGGACGTGTTCGACCTGGAAAACTTCCCTGGCAGGCGTGCGCTGCAGAAGATTCCAGCCGGCAACCTGGAGTGGGCCCTGTACGCCGACGGCGTGCCGCGCGACAAGGTCTACGAAGTGCTCGCCACGCCGCAGGGCGTCGAGCGGGCGTTCAAGAAGCTCGATACCATCAAGTCCGATACCATCTGGTGGACCGAAGGCGCGCAGCCTCCGCAGATGCTTGCCCAGGGTCAGGCCGTGATCGCCAGCGCCTACAACGGCCGCATTTTCAACGCGATCGCCGCGAATCATCAGCCGCTTGACTTCATCTGGGATGGCGCATTGTATGAGTGGGACGGCTGGGTCATCCCCGCGGGCCTGCCGAAAGATCGCCTGGAACTGGTCAAGAAGTACCTGCGCTTCTCCACGGACACACAGCGTCTGGCCGATCAGGCGAAGTACATCGCCTACGCGCCGGCACGCAAGTCCTCGATTCCGCTGATCGGCTCGTACTACAAGGATCCCAGCCTGAAGATGATGCCCTTCATGCCGACCACGCCAGAACACCTCAGTGTCGCGATCCCGAAGAACGCAGCCTTCTGGTCGAACTACGGTCCGCAGCTGCAGCAGCAATTCAGCGCCTGGTTGGCGGCCTAAGAAGCACTCGACTCCAACCGACCATGGGCCTCACGGCGTTCGGCATGGGCGACTGTGCCGAGCGCCGTAGAATCGGACCCGCCTTGCCTATTGCTGCCGGGCGGGCTCTCTTTAACGGCCCGATAAGATAGACGGCAAAACATCAGGGAGCATGCAGGACATGGCTGTTGCCACCTCGGATACTGTCATCGCCGAAGAAGGTGCCTCGCTGAAAAAGGCACTGCGACGCGCGGAACGGCGACGCAAACTGGGAGCATTTTCGCTGACGACCCCGTTGTTGCTCTTCGTACTGGTGTTCTTCCTGTTTCCGCTGGCCAAAATGTTCTGGCTCAGCGTCGCCAACCCGGTGATTCCGCAATACATGCCTCGCACCGTGCAGGCGCTGAAGGATTGGAGCCCGCCCAAGCTTCCACCGGAGGCTGCGTATGCCGCCGTCGCTAAGGACCTGAAGCAGGCGCGTAAGGAGCACACCTTTGGCCGTATCGCCAAGCGACTGAACGAGGAAGCCCCCGGTAGCTTTACCCTGATCAACAAGACCACCATGCGCATAGCGCGCATCGATCACGGCCCCTGGAAAGCGGCCCTGATCAAAATCGACAAGAAATGGGGCGATCAGGCGACCTGGCGCTTGCTCAAACGTCAAAGTTCCCCGGTCACGGCCGACTTCTATCTGACGGCCTTCGACCTGCGCTACAACCAACAGGGCAACATCGTACGCGAACCCTCGTACAGTCAGATCTACGTGCCCCTGTTCGTCCGTACGTTCTGGATGAGTGCGCTGATCACCTTGCTGACCGTGCTGCTGGGTTATCCGCTGGCCTTTTGGCTGACGTCCCTGCCCGATCGCACCTCGAACCTATTGATGATCGCGGTGCTGTTGCCGTTCTGGACATCGCTGCTGGTCCGCACCACGGCCTGGATCGTACTGTTGCAGGATCACGGTGTCATCAACAATATTCTGGTCTGGGCGCACATCGTAAGTGATCAGCACCGGCCCAAACTCATCTACAACCAGCTCGGCACCATTATCGCCATGACGCAGGTGCTGTTGCCCTTCATGATCCTACCGCTGTATAGCGTCATGCGCGGCATCTCGCCAAGCTACCTGCGCGCCGCGATCTCGCTGGGCGCGCGCCCCGCACTCGCATTCTGGAAAGTCTATGTACCGCTCACGCTGCCAGGAATCGGTGCCGGAGGTCTGCTGGTATTCATTCTTTCAATTGGCTACTACATCACTCCGGAACTGGTCGGCGGACAGTCCGGTCAGTTCATCAGCAACATGATCGCCTACAACGTCCAGCAGTCTCTTAACTGGGGGCTGGCTGCGGCCCTGGGAACCATACTGACGGTATCGGCCTTACTATTCTATATCGTTTACAACCGGCTCGTCGGCACCGGAAGGATCAGCCTCGGATGAAAACGAACCTGCCCCCTTACGCCAGCCCGCTACAGCGGCTTTGGTACTTCAGCTTCCGCACCTATTGCATCATCGTGCTGACATTTCTGCTGTTGCCATTGCTCGTCATTATTCCGCTGTCGTTCAACGCCACGCCGTATTTCGTCTTTACGCACAAAATGCTGACCCTGGATCCTTCGGGTTACTCACTGCGTTGGTACCAGCACCTGTTCTCCGATCCGAACTGGATGCATGCCATACGCAGTAGTTTCATCATCGCACCGATCGCCACGGTCATCGCCACTGTGCTCGGAACGCTGGCGGCCCTGGGGCTGTCACGCTCGCACATGCCGTTTCGGCAAGCAATCACCAGCCTGCTCATCCTGCCGATGATCGTACCGCTGATCATTACCGCCACCGCCGCGTTTTTCTTTTTCTCATCGCTGCATCTGGTCAACACCTACGTAGGCATCATCATCGCCCATGCGATTCTCGGCATCCCGTTCGTCGTCATAACGGTGACGGCGACGCTCAGCGGATTCGACTACCAGCTTGTCCGCGCGGCACAGAGCCTGGGCGCCAATCCCCGCTATACCTTTTTCCGAATCACCATGCCCTTGGTGCTGCCCGGCATCATTTCCGGAGCACTGTTCGCATTCATGACCTCTTTCGACGAAGTGGTCATCGTGATGTTTCTCGCTGGGCCGGTTCAGCGCACCTTGCCTCTGCAGATGTGGAACAACCTGCGTTACAACATTGATCCCACCATCCTTGCGATCGCCACTCTGATCATCCTGCTGTCCGTGGTCATGCTGCTGACCTTGGAATTCCTCCGGCGGCGGAACGCAAAGATGCGCGGCTTGGCTTCATAGGGCTCGTCGCCGGGCGCTCTCACACCCGGCCACGCTTTCGCATCGATGGATTTGAAGTCCTCGCGCGACAGCACGCAGAGGCCGTCGCTGCAGTTCACGCGTAGCGCGCCAGCGTCAGCCCATCCGTGGAAATTTCCGGCTCACGCCCGGAGACGATGTCCGCCAGCACCTTCGCAGAACCGCAGCTGAGCGTCCAGCCCAACGTCCCATGACCGTTGTTGAGGAACAGATTGGCATAGGGCGTGGCGCCGATAACCGGCGGACCATCCGGCGTCATGGGTCGCAGCCCGCACCACCACTCGATCTGCGAAAAATCCGCAGCGTCCGGGAACCAATCCCGTGCGATGCGCTCGATGACACCGTAGCGGCGCGACCCCAACGACAGATCGAACCCGGCCAGCTCGGCGATACCCGCCACGCGCAAACGCTTGCCCAGACGCGTAATGGCGACCTTGCGGGCCTCGTCCATCAGCGACGAACGCGGCGCCGCCTCGAGATCAACGATCGGGGCAGTCAGTGAATAGCCCTTGACCGGATAGACCGGCAGGCGAATGTCCAGCGGCGCCAACAGAGCCGGTGCGTAACTGCCGGCTGCAATCACATAGGCATCCGCGGCAACAACCCCTTGATCCGTATCCAGACCGGTTACCCGCCCGTCTTCGGCGCGCACGCGGGATACCGACACGCCGTAGCGAAAATCGGTACCTCGCTGACCGGCCAGGCTGGCAAGTTCGGATGTGAAACGCTGGCAATTGCCGATCTCGTCGTCCGGAAACCGCAGACCACCTGCGAGCAGATGCCGGCGGCGTTCAAGCCCCGGCTCCACCGCCAGGCACGCCTCTGCATCGAGACGTTGCGCCGGAATGCCGTTTTCGGCAAACAACCGCAGCTCCTGCTCGAGACCGCTCATCTGTGCTTCGCTACGGAACAGCTCGAGCGTGCCGCCCTGCCCCTCCTCGTAGCGCAGGCCGGTATCTTCACGTAGGGCCACCAGCGTCTGATGGCTATAGCGACTCAGGCGCAGCAGACGCGTCTTGTTCAGTTCATAGCGGCCGGCAGACGCGTTGGCGAGCATGTTCAACATGAACCGCCACATTGCAGGGTCCCGGCGCCAGTGCAGCAGCAGCGGAGCGTCGCGCTCGAACTGCCAGCGGACGGCCTTGCGCAGAAGGCCCGGAGAGGCCCACGGCGTTGCATAACCCCACGACACCATACCGCCGTTGGCGAAACTGGTCTGCAGCGCCGGCCCCGCCTCACGCTCGAGCACGGTCACTTCATGGCCGGCCTGTAGCAGATACCACGCACTGGTTACACCAACAACGCCCGCACCGAGCACCACGACTTTCATCGTTCCCCCATACGCGAATGGCCGCCAGTACCGTACGCCGTCGATAGGCAACATGCGGTACTGGCGGCCATTGTAAGACCCACGCCGGCGTTGTGCGGCAAAAAATCAGCCGAAACGGCCGGTAATGTAGTCCTCGGTTTCCTTGCTCTGCGGATTGGTGAAGATCGTGTTGGTTTCGTTGTACTCGACCAGCTTGCCCAGATACATGAACGCCGTGTAGTCGGAAACGCGCGCCGCCTGCTGCATGTTGTGCGTCACGATGGCGATCGTATAGTCGTTCTTGAGTTCGTAGATGAGTTCTTCGATCTTCAGCGTCGAGATAGGGTCAAGCGCCGAGGCCGGTTCGTCGAGCAGCAGCACTTCGGGCTTGACTGCGATGCCCCGCGCGATACACAGGCGCTGCTGTTGACCGCCGGAGAGCTGGGTACCGCTCTGGCGCAGCTTATCCTTGACCTCGTCCCAGATCGCTGCCTTGCGCAACGCCCATTCGACACGATCGTCCATCTCCGCGCGCGATAGCCGCTCGTAGAGCTTCACGCCGAAAGCGATATTGTCGTAGATAGACATAGGGAAAGGCGTGGGTTTCTGGAAAACCATACCCACCTTGGCGCGCAGCAGATTGAGGTCCTCGCCGGAAGCCAGAATATTTCGCCCGTCCAGTAGAATTTCGCCGCTGGCGCGCTGATCGGGATACAGGTTGTAGATCCGGTTGAAGGTACGCAGCAAGGTCGACTTGCCGCAGCCGGACGGGCCGATGAAGGCCGTCACCTGCCGTTCCGGGATCTGCAGATCGATATTGTGCAGGGCGTGAAACTTGCCGTAATAGAAATTCAGCCCCTGGACCACGACCTTGGGATTAGGCACCGATGAAATACCGACGTGACCAACCGCGGCGACGTTGCTTTCCGCAGCTCTATTGCGGGCCGGCACGCTGCCCGACGCCTGCGTCTCGATCTTGAAAGCGGCCGAGGCCTGTCGCTGTTCGGTGGAATCATGATTCATGGGTGTGCTCCGGAGATTCAGTCGGCCTTGCTGCCGCGGAGGAAGGCGCGCGCAAGGATGTTCATGACGAGGACGGTCAGAGTGATGAGCAAGGCACCGGCCCAGGCCAAGTGCTGCCAGCGCTCGTAGGGACTCATGGCGAAGTTGAAGATCACCAGCGGCAGCGCCGGCATGGGCTTGTCCATGTTCGTATTCCAGAACTGGTTGCCCAGCGAGGTGAACAGCAATGGCGCCGTTTCGCCGATGATCTGCGCCGTCGCCAGAATCACGCCCGTGACCAGCCCCGTCGAGGCCGAACGGTAAACGATGGACACGGTCACTTTCCAGCGCGGCGCACCCAGGGCCACGGCGGCCTCGCGCATCGTATCGGGCACCAGAGCCAGCATGTTATCGGTGGTGCGCACCACGATGGGGATCACGATGAGCGCCAATGCGACGGCGCCGGCCCAGCCGGAGAAACCGCCGAACTTGATCACCAGGATTTCGTAGACGAACACGCCGAGCACGATCGAAGGCGCGCTGAGCAATACGTCGTTGATGAAGCGAACCGCCGGCGTGATCCAGTAACGGCGCCCGAACTCGTACAGATAGGTTCCGGCCAGGATACCGATCGGCGTCCCGAACAAGACGCCGAAAAAGGTCAGCAGCAGGGTGCCGACGATGGCGTTGGCGAGTCCGCCGTTGGCGTCGCCCGGCCCGGGAGTGATCTCGGTGAATACGCGCCAGTCCAGATAGCGCGCACCCTCGCTGAACAGGGTCCACAGCAACCAGCCGAGGAAGAACAGGCCGAACAGCGTGACCAGCACGGATATCGTGAGGTTGAAGTAGTTCAGGAGGCGGCGGCGAACGTAGAGATTCATGGTCATGCTCCCCTCAGGCCTTCTCGCCGCCCTGGCTGCGCTCGAGCCGCATCAGCAGCAGGCGCGCGAAGGACAGGATGATCACGGTGATCACGAACAGCAGCAGGCCGAGAGCGATCAGCGAAGAGGTGTACAGCGGGGCGTCGGCCTCGGTGAATTCGTTTGCGAGCGTGGAGGAAATCGTGTTGCCCGGCATGAACAGCGACATGTTCAGGCCATGCGCGTTGCCGATGACGAAGGTGACCGCCATGGTCTCGCCCAACGCACGTCCCAACCCGAGCATGATGCCGCCGACGACGCCCACCTTCGTGTACGGCAGCACGACCTTCCACACCACCTCCCAGGTGGTCGAACCCATGGCGTAGGCCGACTCCTTGAGCGTGCGCGGCACGACTTCGAACACGTCGCGCATGATCGAGGAGATGAACGGAATCACCATGATGGCGAGGATGAAACCCGCATTGAACACGCCGATGCCGATCGGGGGCCCCTGGAACATCGGTCCGATCAGCGGCAGTCCGCCGAACAGGTCCGTCATCACTGGCTGGATATGATCGGCGAAGAACGGAGCGAATATGAACAACCCCCACATGCCGTAGATGATGGAAGGAATGGCCGCCAGCAGTTCGATCGCGGTGCCCACCGGGCGCTTGAGCCAGGCCGGGGCCATTTCGGTAATGAACAGCGCGATGCCGAAGCTGACCGGCACACCGATCAACATGGCGATCAACGAGGTGACAAGCGTGCCCACGATCGGCGACAGAGCGCCGAAGTTCAGCGTGACCGGGTTCCACTCCGAGCTGGTCAGGAACCCCCAGCCGAAGTGCGACAGTGCGGGCCAGGCTGCAAGCGCCAACGCCACCAGTATCGCGGCCAGCACGATGAAGACGAAGAGCGCGAAGAACAGGGTCGAGCCCTGGAACAGGCGGTCACCCAGCGATTGACCCAAACGGGATCGATGTGCGGATACGGCAGACGCGGTAGCTGACACGCTGACAACCTCTGATGACTATGGAGCGATTCGCCCGCAAATGTACAGGCTCACCCCCCAGCGGTAAAACGGACGCAGGGGGCCGGCATAACGCCGACCCCCTGCGCGATTCCGGAGGCGATGACATCCGGATATCAGTCCTGGACGCCGGTCGTTACTTCATGCTCATCGAGGCGTTCCACACGGCCTTGCCGTCGGGACCCTTGATCTCCTGCGACCAGGTCTGTTCGACCATCTTCACCACGCTCTGGGGCATTGGCACGTAGTCGAGCTTCTCGGCCATGGCCTGGCCGTGATGATAGGCCCAGTCGTAGAACTTCAGCACCGCCTGGGTGGTTTCCGGCTTCATGGCCTTCTTGTAGACCAGGATGAAGCTCGCGCCCGTGATCGGCCAGCTCTTGGCGCCGGGCTGGTCGGTCAGCACCATGTAGTAGCCCGGAGCGTTCTTCCAGTCGGCGCCGGCAGCGGCGGCCTGGAAGTTCTCGGCAGTCGGAGCCACGTAGTGGCCGTCACGATTCTTGAGCTGCACGTAGTTCATCTTGTTCTGCAGCGCATAAGCGTACTCGACATAGCCGATCGAGCCCTTGATGCGGTTCACGTAGGAAGCCACACCCTGGTTTCCCTTGCCGCCGACACCAGCCGGCCAGCTGACCGACTTGTTGTTGCCGACCTTGTCCGCCCAGCTCTTGCTGACCTTGGTCAGGTAGTTGGTGAAGATGAAGGTGGTGCCGGAACCATCCGAACGATGCACCACGGTGATCGCGCGGTTCGGCAGGCTGAGGCTCGGGTTCAGGGCCTTGATACGAGGATCGTTCCAGCGCTTGATCTTACCCATGAAGATGTCGGCCAGCACCTGGCCGTCGAGGTGCATGTGCCCCATCATCAGGCCCGGGATGTTCACGACCGGCACCACGCCGCCCATGATCATCGGGAACTGCATCAGCCCCGCCTTGTCCAGCTCGGCCGCTTTGAGCGGCGCATCGGAGGCGCCGAAATCAACGGTCTTGGCCTTGATCTGCTTGATGCCGCCACCGGAACCGATCGCCTGATAGTTGAACGCCACACCGGTCTGCTTCTGATAGACGTCGGCCCACTGCGAGTACACCGGATACGGGAACGTCGCACCCGCACCATTGATCTGCATGACCTCGGCGTGCGCCGTCGCCATGAGGCCGGAGCCGAGCAGGGCCGCGCCCACGACCAAGCCCTTGCTGAAATGCTTAAGCATGTTGTTCACCTCAACGGAATAAGAATGGTAAAGCCAGAACGGGCTTCCCCCCTCTACCTGGCTGAGCGCAGTCTACGAACAACGAATGACACGAATGTGACAGCCGAAACTCTCGCTAGGCATAGTCCTGTCGCCGCCGCACGACATCTTGGCTATCGGGTTCACATATTTACACTGCGCCTCTTGTCTCGGCGCTATGCTAGGCTTCAGCCAACAGCGCCTGCCCCACCCTTCCTGCCTGTTATTACGACGCATGATGTCCACCCTAGCGCGCATACTCTTCTTCGCACTGATCCTGTTCGCAAGCTCGGTCGCCACCGCTTCCGACGTCAAGATCGACTCGTCGACGGTGCGCACCGACCAGGCTGCGGTCGAGCGCATTGCCAAACAGATCGAACGCAACACGCTCACCAGCAACAACGATCTGAAGCGACTCATCGAGCAGGTCACCGACTACAAATCCCATGCCGGCGACTGCATCAGCGCGCGCCAGGCGGAAAGCAACGACGTTACCCAGCAGATCATGGCCCTCGGCCCGGCAGTCAAGGGCGAGTCATGGCAGGTAACCTCATCCAGGCTGCAACTGGAACGACAGCAGACCCAGACATCGCAACTGCTGGCCAGTTGCCGGCTGCTCGAAGTCAGCAGTGCCAATGTCCTGCGCGATCTGCTAAAGCTCCAGAACGAACGGCTTACCAACCGCCTGCAGACACGTGGACCGCCGACCGGGCACATCATCGAACAATTGCTGCCGGAACTGTCCAAACCCAGCAAGTTGTTCAACCTGCAGAGGTTGCGGGACCGCCTCGGCTCCGGCAGCCCGGACACTCTGTACTGGCTCGGCGCACTGACCCTGCTCGGTTTGGCCGGGGGCTTGCTTTGGCGGCATCGGCTCGCACGTGTAACCCCCGTAGACGCCGCACATGATCTGACCCGCGCCGTCGCACAGGCCATCGCGCTAAGCCTGAACCGCTACCGCCCAGGCTTGCTCGTCAGCGGCTTATGGTCGATCTATTGGCTGACGGCAGGCCCCGCCGCCTGGGGCTGGCCGCTGCTGGCCGGCATCAGCTTCCTGCTGTTCGCCTATCATCTGGCGCTCGTCGCGATCCGGGCGACGTTCAATCCGCCGGCACCCGCCCGACCGTATCTGCCCTTCTCCAAACCGCTGGCGCAACGCTTCGGCAAATCCCTGCGCTGGCTCGCCTTGAATGGGACGATCGGAGGGGCGATCTTCGCCACGCCGATCGCGGATGCCAGCTCGCCGAATCTCATACTGCTGGCGCGCTCGCTGTGGGGCACCCTGCTCGTGCTCAACATCATCTGGACCGTGTGGCTGATTCGCAGCCTGCGCGGCAAACGGGGCATTGGTCCCGTTCGCGTGACCATCGCAATCCTGCTACTGGTGGGACTTGCCGCGGAATGGACCGGATTTCGCGACTTCAGCCAGTTCGTGGTCGGCGGCGTCGCGCTGACCCTGGTCTGCCTGCTGATCGCCTGGCTGATCTCCGCCCTCAGCAGCGACCTGATCGACAGCATGGACGAGGGCCGCCATGCCTGGGAACGCCGCCTCAAGGAACGCCTCGGCGTCAGCGGAAACAACTTCGTCCCCGGTCTATTCTGGCTACGGATACTGATCCACATTCTGATCTGGGTGGCACTGATCTTCTCCCTCATGCGCATTTGGGGCGTACCCAGCACCACCCAGATGGTCATGCTGAGTTGGGTGATGCGCGGCTTCACAATCGGCCAGGTCACGATTGAACCGACACGCGTGCTGATCGCGCTGATGGTTCTGGCCCTGCTGCTGTCGCTCGGTTCGTGGGCGCGCGCCGTGCTCGACCAACGCCTGTCACATGCCAGACTCGAGCGCGGCGCACGCGAAGCGGCCGTCGCCATCACCGGCTACGGCATCATCATTGCGGCCGCGCTGATCTCCCTCGTGGTCGCCGGCGTTGCCTTCCAGAACCTGGCACTGATCGCCGGAGCGCTTTCGGTCGGCATCGGCTTCGGCTTGCAGAACATCGTCAACAACTTCGTCTCCGGCCTGATCCTGCTTTTCGAGCGACCGATCCGTACCGGCGACTGGATCGTAGTCGGCAGCGTCGAAGGCTTCGTGCGCCGCATCAGTATCCGCTCGACTCAGATCCAGACCTTCGATCGTGCAGACGTCATCGTGCCCAACTCGGAACTCATCTCCAACAGCGTCACCAACTGGATGCTACGCGACACCTTCGGCCGGGTGCGCGTACCGATCGGCGTCGCCTATGGCACGGATACCCAACAGGTCAAGGAGATACTACTGCGCGTCGCGCGTGAACATCCGCTGGTCATCCAGGACAGCAGCGCCATTCCGAATCCCCATGTCCTATTCCTGTCCTTCGGCGACAGCTCGCTCAACTTCGAACTGCGCGCCTACATCCGCGATGTCGGCGAACGCCTGTCGGTGCACAGCGACCTCAATTTCGCCATCGACGCCGCCTTTCGCGAAGTGGGCATCCAGATTCCCTTCCCGCAGCGCGACATACACATCATTACGCCGCCGCAAGATCCGCACTCCAGGCCGGACCCCACTGCAGAGCGGGAACCGCCGGCATGAAACACGTCCTCGGCTGGCGCGAATGGGCCGCGCTGCCCGCGCTCGGCATCGAGCGCATAAAGTGCAAGGTCGACACCGGCGCCCGCACCTCCGCGCTGCACGCATTCTTCACTGAAACCTATATGGAGAACGGGCGGCAGCGCGTATACTTCGGACTGCACCCCGATCAGCGCTCAACCACGCGAGCCATCGAGTGTACTGCCGACGTGGCCGACGAGCGGACGATATCGGACTCCGGCGGCCATCGCGAGAAGCGCATCGTGATCGTAACCCCGCTTGTGATAGGCAGGATCGAGCGGTCCATCGAGATCACGCTGACCAGCCGCGACAGCATGCGCTTTCGCATGCTGCTGGGCCGCACCGCGATGCACGGAATCTTCACCGTCGATCCGGCCACCTCCTTTCTCGCCGGTTACCCCCATCTGCCCTGAAGAATCCCAGCATGAAGATCGTCATTCTTTCCCGCAATCGCCGGCTGTACTCGACCTCGCGCCTGATCTCCGCCGCCCAGGCGCGCGGCCATGAAGTTCTCGTGCTCGACCCGTTGCGCTGCTACATGAACATCACCTCTCTAAAGCCCTCAGTTCACTACAAGGGTGAGTCGATCGAGAACGTGGATGCCGTCATTCCCCGCATCGGCGCCTCCATCACCTTCTACGGCACCGCCGTACTGCGCCAGTTCGAGATGATGGGAGTATTCCCCGTTAACGAATCGGTCGCCATCACCCGTGCCCGTGACAAACTACGTTCGCTGCAGTTGCTGTCGCGCAAGGGCATCGGACTGCCGGTCACCGGCTTCGCGCATTCGCCGGACGACATCGACGACCTGCTCGACCAGGTCGGCGGCGCGCCGCTGGTGCTCAAGCTGATCGAGGGCACACAGGGTATGGGTGTGGTACTGGCCGAAACCCGCCAAGCCGCCGCCAGCGTGGTGCAGGCCTTCATGGAACTCAAGGCCAACATCCTGGTGCAGGAATTTATCAAGGAGGCCGGAGGCTCTGACATCCGCTGCCTGGTCATCGGCGGCAAGGTGGTCGCCTCCATGAAGCGTCAGGCCAAGGACGGCGAGTTCCGCTCCAATCTGCACCGCGGCGGCCAGGCCTGCGCCGTTCGCCTCACCCCGCAGGAACGCGCGACCGCGGTCAGCGCCGCCAAGATCATGGGACTCAACGTCTGCGGCGTCGACATCCTGCGCTCCAACCACGGCCCGGTAGTCATGGAGGTCAACTCCTCACCCGGCCTTGAGGGGATCGAAAGCACCACCGGCAGGGACATCGCCGGGGAGGTCATCCACTTCATAGAAACCAACGCGCGCCCGCATCGCACGCGCACGCGTGGGCAGGGCTGAAGCCCGATCGCTGAATCGCTAGAACCAGCCCGCGCGCCTGAACAACCATACTTCCACTGCAACCAATGCCCCCAACGCCCCGGAAAGCATCCAAAACGCACGCGGATTCTGACCTCCGGGAACCCCTCCGACGTTGACGCCGAGCAGACCGGTGATGAAACCCAAAGGCAGAAACACCAAGGACACCATGGCCAGCACGTACATCTTGCGATTCATCTGCTCCGAGACGCGCGATAGCAGCTCCTCCTGAACGACCACCGCCCGCTCGCGCAACAATTCGAGATCCTCGACACTACGTGCCGCCCGGTCCGCCTGTTCGCGCAGACGCAAGCGATCATCGTCCGTCAGCCAAGGCAGGCGTTCGGTGAACAACCGGTTGAAGGCCTCGCGCTGCGGCACCAGATAGCGCCTGAGGCTCACCGCCTCCCGCCGCACCGCGGCGATGCTTGTACGTATCTCGCGCAGTTCCCCCGCCAGCATCGACTCCTCCAAAGCATCGACATCCTCACCAAGTTCGCCGATGACCTCCGACAGGCGCACCACCAGACACTCCAGCACGAAGGCTACGAAGCCCCCCGGGCTGGCCGGCCCGCGGCTTTCCGCCAAAGCTATACGCACATCCTCGATCGACTGCAGCCGACGTCTGCGCACCGTGATGATGCGACGTTCCTCGACCCATATGCGCAACGCCACCATATCTTCCGGATTCGCACCGGGATTGAGGTTGGCTCCGCGCGCCACCACCAGCAGCCCCTGATCCATGGGCACGCTGCGCGGACGCGGATCATCCGCCAGCAGAGCCTGCGCGACCAGCGGCGACAGCCCGCTTTCGCGGCTCAACCACTCGCGCGCCCCGGGATCTGCGCGATCCAGATGCAGCCAGACGTAACCGTTCCCCGGCGCCGCTGCGTCCGCTGGCGGCAACTCGACACCATGACCGCCGGAGTCGATTCGGTAGCTCGCCACGAAAGGGGATGCTGGGGGCATGGCGGTATCTCCTCGCTACTATCTGGCTGAATATCGGCAGGTCTGGACAGAGCGCTTCGGCACAAGGAATATGTACATCCCAAAGCCAGCGCAGGCAGCTTGCAACATATGAACTTCAGCATGAAACTGATTTTCGAACGGGTGACCAGCGCCGTCTTCGCGGTCATGCTGGTGTTCCTCACGATCGGCATCATCATCGGCACCGGCCGCCTCTTTCTGCTGCTGCTCGAACTGTTCAGAGATGCCAATGTCGCCGAGGGCTATCTGCACGTCGTGTCCGAGGTCTTGTCGCTGTTCGTGCTGATCGAGCTGTCGCGCTCCCTGGTGGAGTACTTTAGCGTCAACCGCCTGCGCCTGACCTTCATCGTCGACGCGGCCATCGTCTTCGTACTGCGCGAGGTGATGATAGGCCTGTTCGAGACCAAGCTCGCAGTGGATAAAGTGTACGCCCTCAGCGCGCTGCTGCTGGTGCTAGGCCTGCTGCGCATCGGCTCGATCATCGTCCACCAGCGCTCGGTAGCCCTCGAACGCGAATCCTCGGAGCACCCCTGATCGACGCCACAAGCAAAGCGGTTGACGCGACACCGGTTTATCATAACGTCTCGCCCCGCCGCCCGGTGAACCAGCACGCCGAGTCCGGCCAGTAATCCATCTGCTAGGATTACTCTTCTCGATGGACGAGATGTCACGCAAGGAGATGGCGAAAAATGAGCAAAGACACCGTAACCCTTACAGATAACGCCACCGGCCGCCAAGTTGAACTGCCCGTGCTGCGCGGCAGTACCGGGCCGGCGACGATCGATGTGCGCAAGCTGTACAAGGAGCTTGGATATTTCACGTTCGATCCCGGCTTCATGTCGACCGCAAGCTGTGAAAGCGCGATAACCTTTATCGACGGCGACCAGGGGGTGCTGCGCTACCGCGGCTATCCGATCGAACAGCTCGCCGAACACAGCTCCTATCTGGAAGTCTGCTATCTCCTGCTCTACGGCGAATTGCCCAACGGCGGCGCGCTCGACAAGTTCGAACACAGCATCACCCGCCACACCATGCTGCACGAGGCTATGCGCCGCTTCGTTGGCGCCTTCCGCCACGATGCCCACCCCATGGCGACCATGGTCGGCGTAGTCGGCGCTCTTGCGGCCTTCTACGGCGAAGCGAGCAATGTCCACGACCCCGTCGAACGCGAAATGGCCGCCCACCGCCTGATCGCCAAGATGCCCACCATTGCCGCCTGGAGCTACAAGCACTCCATAGGCGAACCCTTCGTCTACCCCGACAACAGTCTGAGCTTCACCGAAAACTTCCTGCGCATGATGTTCTCGGTGCCTGCCGAACCCTTCGTGCCAGACGAGCGCTTCGTGCGGGCTCTGGACCTGATCCTGATCCTGCACGCCGATCACGAGCAGAACGCATCCACCTCCACCGTACGCCTGACCGGCAGCTCTGAGGCCAGCCCCTTCGCCGCCGTCTCCGCCGGTATCGCCTCGCTTTGGGGACCCGCCCACGGCGGCGCCAACGAGGCCGTCATCCGCATGCTCGACGAAATCGTCGCCTCCGGCAATCCGGTACAGCACTATGTCGATCGCGCAAAGGACAAGGAGGACCGCTACCGCCTGATGGGCTTTGGCCATCGCGTGTACAAGAACTACGATCCGCGCGCGGTCATCATCCGCAAGTCCTGTTACGAAGTGCTCGAAGCGCTGGGCCCGGGCAACGACAACCAGGCGCTGTTCGACACCGCCATGCAACTCGAGCGCATCGCCCTCGAAGACGATTACTTCAAGGAGCGCAACCTCTACCCCAACGTCGATTTCTATTCCGGCATCATCCTGCGCGCCATGGGCATTCCGCTGAACATGTTCACGGTGATCTTCGCCATGGCCAGGACCGTCGGCTGGCTCGCGCACTGGATGGAAATGATGGGCGACCCCAACGCGCGCATCGGCCGCCCGCGCCAGCTCTACACCGGCTACGAAGAGCGCAGCTACGTCGACGTGGACAAGCGCTGAGTGTGAAGCTGATATAAATATCATCAATTGCTAATATATGGTGCATCCAACTTTTCAGAGGAATCCACCATGTCCATAGAACGCATCGTCCTGGCTTTCGCAGGTGCCGTCATACTGATCAGTCTACTATTGGGGCATTTTCTCAGCCCCTACTGGTACTGGCTGACCGCCTTCGTCGGCTTCAATCTACTGCAGTCCGCGTTCACCGGACTGTGCCCACTGGCCAAGATCCTCAAGGCTATAGGGGTCAAACCCGGCGAAGCTTTCCGATGATGCTCGGAGCAAGCTGATCCAGAAACCAGAAAGGCCCGGCTAAACGTCCGGGCCTTTTTCATATGCGCCTCCATACACCCCATCCCGAGTGATCCACTCAAGTATTGACTGGATCAATAAAATTTGCTGATATATATATCAGATATCAAGAATATTTAAATTATCAGGAAACTCACACGACTCAAGGAGTGTAGGCATGATTGTTTTCCGCCAATTGTTCGATCCCGACACCTCGACCTATACCTACCTGCTCGCCGACGCACTGACTCGCGAAGGCGTCATCATCGACCCGGTCAAAGAACGACATGCGCGCGATCTCGACCTCATTCGCGAACTCGGCATCACACTGCGCTACAGCATCGAAACCCACGTCCATGCCGACCACATCACCGGCTCCGGTGCCATACGCGAGGCCACCGGAGCCCAGGTGGTAACCGGAGCGGCCACCCGGCTGGAGTGCTCCGACGTGCTGATCTGCGACGGTGAGCAATTAGCCTTCGGCAACGAAGTGCTGACCGCAATCGCCACCCCCGGGCACACCGACGGCTGCACCTCCTTCCGCTGGCGCGACCGGCTGTTCACCGGCGACACCCTGCTGATCAACGCCTGCGGCCGCACGGACTTCCAGCAGGGCGATCCGGAGCGCCTCTACGACAGCATCCAGAAACTGTTTGCGCACCCCGACGAAACGCTCGTCTTCCCCGGACACGACTACGAAGGCCGCCACGTTTCCAGCGTCGGCCAGGAGAAGACCATCAATCCACGTCTTGCAGGCAAAGGGAAACAGGAGTTTGTGGACATCATGAACGCGCTTGACCTGCCTTATCCCCGCCGCATCGACACCGCATTGCCCGCCAATCAGGCATGTGGGCACGCCGCCTGACCGCGCGGCGCGGATGACGAACCAGGAAATCACCATGAACAACGACGACAGCAATTGGATGCCGGACATGCCGCCGGCTTTTGCCGGCGGCATGCGCCGACATATGGGACGCGGACGGGGCCAAAGCATGGACGCCGGACGCATGCAGCGCCACGAACACGATCAGGCAATCTTTCACACTCTGCTGGAAAGACACCGCGAGTTGCAACGCGAGGTGGAAAATCTTCCCGACGGGATCCGCTCGGTAACCACCACCCGGAGCGCGGACCTGGCAGCCCTGCTCAAGGAGCATGCCCATGCGATGCATCGACGCCTGCAGGAAGGCTTCGGCCTGCGCTTCTGGGATGCCGCCTTCGCCGAAATATTCGCGCAGGCCGGCGCCGTCCGCATGCAGATAAACGAGCTGCCCGATGGCGTGGAAACCATCGAGACCAGTGACGATCCCAACGTGGTCAAGCTCATCCAGGCACATGGACAAGTCATCAACGCCTTCGTAAACGAGGGCTTCGAGGCCGCCCGTCGCACGAGCCCCCTACCCGGCGACTACCGCCCTGCCTTATCCTGACACCCTTCGGACAAACCGCCCCAACCCATGAAACACATCACCATCATCGGTGCCGGTTTCGGCGCCCTGAGCACGGTTCGCGAACTGCGCCGCCATGACAAGCACTCCGAGATCACGCTGGTCTCCTCCCGCGCGGAACTGATCTATCTGCCCAGTCTGATCTGGATTCCGTCCAGAGTGCGCAGAACCGACGATCTGCGCATCGATCTGAGCGGTTTCTTCGAGACGCATCGCGTACGCCATGTAGCCGCCCGCGCAATAGGGCTCGAGAACGGCGGCCGCCGCGTGCTGACGGACACCGGAGAATCGCTGGACAACGACGGCCTGGTCATCGCCAGCGGAGGCCGCTTCCTGAAAAAACTCCCGGGCATCGAACACGCCATCACGCTGTGCGAGGGTATCGATGCGGCGCGCAGCATCCGTGACAGACTGAGCCAAATGGAAGGCGGCACCATTGCCCTGGGTTTCGGCGCCAACCCCAAGGAACCCCAGGCGGTTCGCGGCGGGCCCATGTTCGAACTGATGTTCGGCCTGGATACGCTGCTGCGCCGGCAGCGCCGCCGCGAACGTTTCAAGCTGGTGTTCTTCAACGGCTCGCCACGCCCCGGCGCCCGGCTGGGCGAACGCGCCGTGGACGGACTGCTGCGCGAGATGCAGCGACGCGACATCGAAGCGCGGCTGGGGCACAAACCGGTCCGGTTCGAGGCGGACCGGGTGGTGACCGAAGAGGGTGAATTCGCCGCCGACCTGATTTTGTTCATGCCCGGCATGAGCGGTCCCGATTGGGCGGGTGAATCCGGGCTCCCGCTGTCGCCAGGCGGCCTGATCCAGGCCGATGAGCACACCCGGGTCGCAGGCGTCGAACGCGTTTACGTGGTAGGCGATTCAGGCAGTTTCCCCGGCCCGGACTGGATGCCCAAACAGGCGCATATGGCCGATCTACAGGCCGTTGCCGCGGCGCGCAACCTGCTCGCGGAACTGGACGGGCGCCCCGTGCAGGAAACCTTCAAGACCGAACTCGTGTGCATCATCGACACGCTGGAGAAGGGCATCCTGGTCTACCGCAGCCCGAAACGCACCTTGATCCTCCCGGCCTGCCGGCTGTTCCACTGGCTCAAGCGTGCCTTCGAGCACCACTATCTTGCGCTCTACCGCAAACCGAAGCCGCCGCGGTAGCGGCGGGGCTACAACCGCGCGGCCCGCGCTCGTCAGAGCGCGGTGCCGTGCTCTCGCGTGGCGTGGAACTCGATGTCCGGCCAGCGCTCCTGCGTCATCTGCAGGTTGACCCGCGTCGGTGCGATATAGACCAGGTCGCCACCATGATCCAACGCCAGATTGCTTGACGCCTTTTGTCGGAACTCGCGCAACATACGTTCGTCGGAGCAACTGACCCAGCGCGCAGTATTCACGTTCACCGCTTCGAACACGCAGTCCACTCCGTACTCGTCGCGCAACCGCTGAGCCACCACGTCGAACTGCAACACGCCGACCGCGCCCAGGATCAAATCGTTGTTATCCAGAGGGCGGAACAACTGAGTAGCCCCCTCTTCGCACAACTGGGTCAATCCCTTCAACAGCGCCTTCATCTTCAGCGGATCGCGCAGCTGCGCGCGACGGAACAGCTCGGGCGCAAAGTTGGGAATCCCAGAGAACTGCAGCGCCTCGCCCTGGGTGAAGGTGTCACCGATGCGGATGGTGCCATGGTTATGGATGCCGATAATGTCACCGGCATAGGCCCGCTCGACGTGCTCACGGTCCGAGGCCATGAAGGTCAGTGCATCGCTGATCTTGACGTCCTTGCCGATGCGCACCTGGCGTAACTTCATGCCGCGCTCGAACTCGCCCGAACACACTCGCACGAACGCGATGCGATCGCGATGCTGTGGGTCCATGTTCGCCTGGATCTTGAACACGAAGCCTGTAAAAGGCTGTTCCAGCGGCCCCACGGCACGGTCCGAGGTATCACGCGGCTGCGGCGCCGGCGCCCACTCGACGAAACCGTCCAGCAGCTCGGCAACGCCGAAGTTGTTGATCGCCGAACCGAAGAACACCGGCGTCTGCTCGCCACGCAGATAAGCCTCCAAGTCGAACACGTGGCTGGCGCCCTGCACCAGCTCGATCTCCTCGCGCAGCTCGTCCGCCTGCCCTCCGAGCACTTCATCCAGACGCGGGTTGTCCAGCCCCTGGATCAACTCACCCTCCTGCACGCGGCCGCCGTGTGCCGGCGCATACAGATGCACGGTGTCGGTGCCCAAGTGGTAGACGCCCTTGAAACGCTTACCCATGCCGATCGGCCAGGTCACCGGAGCGCACTCGATCTTGAGCACGTCCTCGACCTCGTCCAGCAGTTCGATGGGCTCACGGCCCTCTCGGTCGAGCTTGTTGATGAAGCTCATGATCGGCGTGTCACGCAGCCGGCAGACCTCCATCAGCTTGATGGTGCGCTCCTCGACGCCCTTGGCCGCGTCGATCACCATCAGCGCGGAGTCCACCGCCGTCAGCGTGCGGTAGGTATCCTCGGAGAAGTCCTCGTGTCCGGGGGTGTCCAGCAAGTTGACGATGCGTCCCTTGTACGGGAACTGCATCACCGATGAAGTCACCGAGATACCGCGCTGTTTTTCCATCTCCATCCAGTCGGAGGTGGCATGGCGCGCGGCCTTGCGGCCCTTGACCGAGCCGGCGAGCTGGATCGCGCCGCCGAACAGCAAAAGCTTTTCGGTGATCGTGGTCTTGCCCGCGTCGGGGTGCGAGATGATGGCGAAGGTGCGCCGGCGGGCGACCTCCTGAGCGAGTTCGGGCATGGTTAGGCCAGGCGGATTGAAAATTTGCCATTGTAACTCAATTGGATGCGCTGACGCTGACTTACTCGCTAAGCTGCTGGATGACTTGGCGCAACAGAACGTTTGGAACCGGGATTGCGCTTGGGAATTGGAGTTGGTTTCGATCCCGCACAAACTCCAATCATTCAACTGTAGGCAGTTCGTTTCGGGCGCCATTTGAAGTTTTGGGATTCAATCCGACTCGGTGATGCGCCCAAGCCTTTCCTTGACGTCGCGTTATTGAACCACCCCGGGGTTTTGCGGAGGCTCCAACACTTGAGAGAGTCGAACAAGTTTTCCCCGGAAGTGCGTGAGCGTGCGGTTCGCATGCTCCAGGAGCATCGCGAGGAGTATCCGTCGCTGTGGGCCAAGGTGGAGTCGATCGTCCCGAAGATCGGCTGTGTGCCCCAGACCTTGCTGGAATGGGTCAAACGTGTAGAAATCGATGCTGGGGCGCGCCTGGCTGCAATGGCCAACATCAGTACAACCAAGGATCGAGGCTTGCCAACGGTCAGTTTGAGTTGGACCTATAGCCATGATAGCCAGCCTGTCAGTCCCGGTCTGGGCATGAACAATCTGGCAAGCGAAACGAATAGCAATACGATCGCAACAAGGATCAACATACCGTTGTTCGACGGATTCGATCATGCCTGGAAAGTGCAAGAAGCACGAGACCATGCTACCCAGGAAACTGCGACTCTGGATGATACGCGCCGGAAGATCATACGAAACGTCTGGGCTGCCTACGAACAGTATCGTACCGCTACCGCCGAACTTCAAGATAGCCGAATGGTCGAGAATTACAGCACAGGCTGCGCTGTCAGCAGCGCAGAAAAGATACCGAAACGGGGTTGCATCTATACAAGACCAGACCTCTCTCGCAAACTCTCGACGCCAAAAGACTCAAGCGTTGACCGACTGGCTGATGGCCAGGCTCCAATTAGCTTATGCGGTAGGAACTCTAGGCAGTCAGTTGCCACCACGGTGAGCGAGTAGGTCACTGCATACCTCACTTCACAACCAGAAACGCCCCGAAAAGATCCCCAAACGTGCGCTAATAGCCTAGCTGTCGAGCAAAGCCAACGATTCCTCAAGCCCTGGAACGTCTCGCCTAAAGCGCCTTGGCCATCACCAAGGCATCCTCCCGTTTACCCCCATCCGCCGGATAGTAGTGCCGCCGAATACCCACCTCATTGAACCCTTCGGTATCGTACAGATGCCGCGCCGACGCATTCGATGGCCGCACTTCCAGAAACGCCGTATCGGCCCCGGCCTGCTCCGCACGCTGCAGCACGTTGCGCAACAGATAGCGTCCAAGTCCCTGTCCCTGCGATTCGGGTGCCACGGTGAGATTCAGGATATGGCACTCGCCCACCGCCACGGACGTCACCGCGTAACCGTTCAGAATCTCGTCCAGAGTCAACGCCCAGCAACCATAGCCCGAGCGCAGACAATCGCGGAAAATGCCCTCGGTCCAAGGATAGGGATAGGCGCGCACCTCGATGGACATCAGGAACTCGAGGTCCTCGACATGCAGTTCGCGCACCCGCTTCGCCTCCGGCCTGGGACGCGCGCTCATGCTTCCTCCTCCAGCAGTGCCCGCGCCAGACATAGATCGTCCCAGGCGCGCGCCTTCTGCTCGGGGCTGCGCAATAGATAGGCCGGATGATAGGTCACCACCAAGGGGATTCCCGCATCGCCATAGCGGTGCGCACGACCACGCAATTTGCCCACCGCCACATCGGTATCCAGCAGGTTCTGCGCCGCAATACGCCCCACCGCCAAAATCAGGCGCGGCTTTACCAAAGCAATCTGACGTTCCAGGTACGGCCTGCAGGCCGCGGCCTCCTCCGGCTTCGGATCCCGATTGCCGGGCGGGCGACATTTCACGATGTTCGCGATATATACCGCTTCACGCCTCAGCCCCAGGGCCCGCAGCATGTTGTTGAGCAGTTTCCCCGCGCGGCCCACGAACGGCTCCCCCTGCCGATCCTCCTCCGCGCCGGGACCCTCGCCGATGATCATCCAGTCCGCATCGTGCGCGCCGACCCCAAAAACCGTTTGAGTGCGTCCCGCGTGCAGCTCGCAGAGCGTACATTCCGCCACCCTGGCCTTTAACTCCGACCAGTCGAGCGAGGCGACAGACCTCGTCTCGGCACTTTCCGGCAAGCGAGGCTCTGGCGGCGAAACAGGGGGTTGAGCTTCCGCAACGACAGGTGGCGGTTCGGCTTGGGGCATGTCAGGAACCTGAGCCGATTCCGGCCGCAGACCAGGCAGATCGACACGGCGCTCCCATGCCTGGATGCCCATTGCCTCCAAATACCGCTCTCTCGTTCCGTTCACGTCGTCCCCGCCATTCGCGTTTTCACGTTGCGCACGCATGGCAATTGTAACGTCTCGTCACGTTCTTGCAGGAACAGGCTTTACCGAAGCAGCAAACGCTCTGGACGACGTACAAGACGCCCCGAGGCTTCAATCCGAGTCGACAAACAGAAAACGGGAACGCCCCGGCGGACCACCTGCTCGACCCGGGATTCCGTGCTCACTCCCGAGGCAGCTAAGCAGACGGTTCAGGAGGCACCTACCACCCGGCGCAAAAAGTCCCGTCGGCTCACAGCCGCCTGCTGCCGATGCATTTCGGCAAGCCGTTCCTGGCGATGACGGTCTCGGGCAGCCAACACGCCGTCCCACGCCCCCCATACGGCAGCGGCATCGGGATAGCGCGCGAGATTCTGCACCAGGGGCTGGAGCAGAAAATGGCCATAACCTTCCAGCCATTGCAGATGAAGACGATGCAGTTCTTCGCCGACGGCGACATCCAGCGCCGGCCCGATCAGCTGGACCGGCTGACCGGCGCGAGCCGGCGCACTCCAATCGACCGGCAACTCGACTGGCGGCGCATTCAGCGGAAGATATACCCGTGCCAGCATCCAGGGCATGAGGACGTAGGCGCTGTCCCAGCCGTCCTGCTCCGCCCGGCCGCGCCAGGCATAGCCGACATTCGAATTGCAGAAGGAACGTCCCGCCAATTCCGTGTCGCCAAAGCCGCGCAGTGCGGCGAGGAGAGCGTCGAGACGCCCTTCCGCCGTTTCCCCGGGCGGCAACTGCCAAACCGCGTCGGCTTGTGTGCTCATGTCGTGTGCCCGTGTTCGCCGGCGTGATCGTGCGACTCCTCCGCGGGAAGTCGCTCGAGCGTACCGTCCAGCCACGCGGAAACCGCCTGATCGGGATCGCGCTCCGACGTGGCGACCGCTTCAATGCTTCGTGCTTCCAGCTTGCGCACGAGCCCCGCCCCCATCCCGCCGGTAATCAGTACACGCACTCCGTCGAGGGGATGGGGCGCACGCACGTCGTGCTCATGGAATGATTGCTCTTTGGGCAAATCCAGCATCTCACGTCCGAGAATTTCTCCATTCTCGGTCGAATATACCCAAAACCTGCGGCAGCGACCGGCATGTCCGGTCACTTCCCGGCGATTCTGGCTGGCGACGGCGACTTTCATGACTGATCGAAACTCAGTGCGCTGCCGCGCCGGTCCGCCCTGTTTCAGGCGGCGCCAACGCGCCATGCAGGTTGACGAGACGTTCCCCGAGCTTGCGGTAGAACTGCAAACGGGCCTGTTTCTGCAGCTGCTCGTTGAACCGCGGCAGCCAGTCGGCAAGCAACGTCTGCCGGAATGCGGCCGCATCCTGGTACCGCCCGCCTTCGAGCAGCCACGCCTCGCACTCGAGCAGGCTGCCGAGATAGTCCCCCGGCAAGCCCGGGCTGAGCACGAAGCCCTGCTGCACATAGTACGCCTCGGCGGCACTCGCAGCGGCGCCGTTGAGCATTCCTTCGCGGTGGGCGGACGCAAATGGCGGCGCCAGCCCAGGCGCCACGAAGAGTCGCGCGTGCTCGCCCTGCCAAACCTCCAGATCCATCGCCTTCAATTCGACCAGCGGTTCGACAAGCCAGTGTTGCCAGGCCTCGGCCTCCGCCAGGCCCTCCAACGCCTCTGCAGAGGGCTCCGCCAGACAGGCCGCACAGAACCGCAGCTCCACTGCGGCCGTCTGGAACTCCATTTCCTCAGTGCAGGACATGCGTCACGACATCCGAACCGAGCACACCGAGATGGTGCGCATTGGTCCATGGGAAGTAATAAACACCGGCAGTGAGGAAGTAATGGCGCAGCAAATAGCCACCGATCAGTACCAGCACCGCAGCCAGCATCACCGGAGCGGGCGAGTTCCAAGCCCGCAGACTACCCTTGATTTCAAGCAGCAAGGGCACCAGCAGGCCGAGCACCAGGAAGCCTACGACCCACCCCATATTGCCCATCAGCAGCTCGGCGCTCGCGCGGCCCGACCCGCTTCCCGGCAGCACCCCGTAGAGCAGGAAACCGATCAGGATCATTTCAATGACGATGAGCAGGATATCGAAGCGCTCGTAGGCTCGGGCGAGCGGTCCATGTTCGCGCAACACGGCATATTGGACCAACAGCAGGTAGGCCAAACCGGTCGACAGCGCAGACACCGTGAACAACATGGGAATGACCGGATTATGCCACAGCGCCACGGCCGGAAAGGAACGCAGCAGCAAACCGGTGTAAACCGCTACGGCGATCGACATGACGATGGTCAGCCACGCCAAAGGTCCGGCGAAACGCCGGCAAATTTCCGCGACACGGTGCTCTCGCCCCCCAGCTTTCGGTTCCCGCAGTATCGGCCAGATATACAACAGTCCGAACACCATGGCCCATATCAGAAACTGCGTGCCCCAGGTGATCCAGGCCGTAGGATTCAGAAACACGTTCCACGGCAGCAGAACGCGCCATGCATGGGATGGATCGAGCAGATGGAACAGCAGCAGTAACGAACCGACGGCCAGGCCGACTTCACCGGAGATGACGCCCCACAGCGTGAGACGTGCCGAAGCCTTGTAATAGCGGTGACTGAAAATGGAGATAGCGACCAGCGCCGCTCCAAGGCCGCCGAGGAACAGATACCAGATCACCAATCCGGCCCAACGATTCTGCGTGGTAACCGTACCGAGCAAATGCAGCGTCTCATTCATTGGCCAGCCCCTCCGGAAGCTTGTCGACGTAGTAGACGTTGGGCCCGGTGCCAAGCTCCGGCAACAGGGTCTTGGCCTTGCCGCTGGCGACGATCTTCGTGACGAGGTCGTCCGGTTTGTCCAGATCACCGAAAATGCGCGAATGTGCCACGCAGGTTTCGACGCATGCCGGTTCCAGCCCCTGCTGCAGGCGATCCCAACAGAAGTCGCACTTGTCCACCGCCGGATGCGTGCGCTTGAGGAACTCCTCACCGTAATAGGCCTTTGCCTGCTCGACGTCCTCGCGGTCGATCGGATAGCGGGCATCGTACGGACAGGCCATGGCGCAGGCCTCGCAACCCATGCAGACGTCCGGATTCACGCGCACCGGACCACTCGGCTCCTTCCAGGTGGCCCCGGTCGGACACACCGTCACGCAGGGCGGGTTGTCGCACTGATTGCACAACCGTGGAAAGAACTGCCGCACCCAGCGTCCGTCCTTCTTGAACTCCTCGTCATGTACGTAGGTGCGGAACTTGCTCGAATCCCACACAGGCGTCTGATTGGCCTGCGAGCAGGCGGCCATGCAGGCATTGCAGCCCACACAGGTATCGACGTTTATCACCATCGCATAATGTGCCATCAATCGCTCCTCACAATGCGCGCACGCGCACGGTGTATTCCTGATTACTGGTTCCTCCGCTGACCGGCTCGGTCAGATCGCCCGTGATTCGGTTCAGGGCCGTACCCACGCCGCTTGCGTAACGCAACGCCGGGGTCTTGGCGCCGAAGCCGCTGTACATGAACAGCGTGTCTTCGCGCGTCAGGTGCGTCAGATACGCACTCGCCTCGGTGCGCTCGCCGGAAACGACATTGCGCAGCTCGATTTTCTGTCCCTGACGGATGCCCAGATGCTTGGCCCGATCGGGATGCATCCATACGCCGTGATAGACGTCGCCACGGAAAGCATTGATGCCGACCAACGGCAGGAAATCGTTGTTCGGCGAACAATGCGATACCGTCGGCACCATGCCGAAAGTGAAGAAGAACTCGTCATCTTCCAGCGGCGCATCGACCGCCTTGTTCGCGCGCTCCCGCGGCGGGATGTAGGTCGCCAGCACGTCGAAGAAGGGGTTGTCGTACAAGCCGAACGTGTCGCGCATATCGCCGTACAGCGTACTGAAGAACTCTGCTCGTCCGCTCGGCGTCGGCAAGGGCCGCTTCCACGGCATTCCGCCTTTATCCAACAGCTCCTGAGCCTGTGCGACAGGATAGACGCCCTGCTCGCGCAGCACCTTCTCCAGATGATCCGGCGCGACGTGCAGTTCCTCCGCCTTGCCTTCGAACCGCACCTGGCGCAGCGCCTGATTGAAGGGATCGCGCACCTTCTGCGCACGGAATTTCTCCGTAAGCGCGATGAGGCGGTCGGCCGGCAGGCCGGTAAAGCGTTCGAGCGCGCGCGGATAGTTGTGCTCGTCGCCGCTGAGAACACCGGTCAATTTCAGGAATACGTCCGGCAGCGTCTGCGTATCGAACAGCGGTTCGATCGCCTTGTTGCGCGTGATGAGCATATCGTCGGGATTGACGCCGTTGCCGTAGATGGACGGCTCATCGCGCTCCAGATAGCTGCTCTCGGGCAGGATGACATCGGCGTAGGCCCCTGTGTCCGAGGCCATGACGTCCATCACCACTACCAGTTCGAGCGCCGGATCGGACAGCGCGTCCTTCCACACTTTCTCGCGCGCATCGCGCATCGGGTTGGTGCCGTTTAGCAGTATGGCCTTGGCCTGATACGGCTTGCCCTTATACTTCAACTCGCCCTTGACCGCGGGCAGAAAGCCCACGTCCGTGGACGTCGGCATTGCCGCCCAATGAGCGCTGAGCTTTTCGATACTGTCGCGATGCACGACCGACCAGGCGGGGAAACCGTGGCTGAAATTGTTCGGGTCACCGAACCGCTTAGCGGTCCACTCGACGAACGGCATACCGGCACGGCCCATGGGCGGGAAACCAGGCTTGCCAATATGGTTCTGCATGTAGGCGACCTGATTGCGCCATTCCGCGCCGAACAGCCAGCCGCCGGCGCGGTCGATGCCGCCGACGAGCCCCTGGATCAGCGCCTGCGTGCGCCGCAGCATCTGCATGTTGCCGTAGCGTGCGCCGGACCAGCCCGGCTGCAGAAGCGGCTGCTTGGCCGCGCCGAACTCGGCGGAGATGCGCCGGATCGTGGCCGCCGGAATGCTGGTGATCTTCTCCGCCCACTCCGGCGTGTAGGATTCCAGCCCCGCGAGCTGGGCCTGGAACACGGTAACCAGCGCCTTGCCGTCCTGAGCGAACCCGGCCGGGGCCTGCAAGGCGGGATTCACGGCCTGCCCGGCAACGTCGGCATCGTTCCTGTTGGAAAAGGCCGGCAGGAAGCACAGCTGCCCGCTGGCGGCATCCAGAACCGCCGGCTCGCCGTTGGCCGAGCGGTAGAGTTGCCAAGCGTTGTGCTCATCGCGATAGCACAGGAAGGGCAGATTGCTGTGCACGCGCACGAAGGTGTCGTGGTAGTGCCCGCCCTGCATCAATTCGCGCAGCATCGCCAGCATGAAGGCCAGGTCGCTGCCGGGGCGCACCTGCAGCCACTCGTCGGCCTTGCTCGCGGTTTCCGAAGCGCGCGGATCGAGTACGATCACCTTGGTGCGTTTTTCCTTGGCTTCGGCGAAACGCACCGCACGGCAGGTGGACACGCCGCCGATGGAAGCGTTGCCGATGCAGGCGATGATGTAGTCGGAGTTGCCGTAGTCTTCGATCACCTCACCATGCACGACGTAGTTGCCGGTGAGCGAATTCGTGCCCAGGTGGCCGTTGAATACACAGTTCTGCGTCGGCGAGGTGATGAGGTTGGGGATTTCGTTGGCGAGCGTGAAGGTGAAGGTTTCGGGGATGTAGAAGGAGCAGGTGGACCAGCCGCCGTAAACAGTCCATTCGTAAGGCTTGATGGCCTTGGCCTTGCTCGCGATGTAGGCGTAGGCCTCTTCCCAGCTCGCACTGCGGAACGCCCACTCGCCGCGCTTGGAACCCGGAACACGAATCATCGGGCCCTTGATGCGGTCGACGCTGTAGACCTGACGGAAACCCGACTGACCGCGCGCGCACAGCTTGTCGCCATTGAGGGTCGAGCGCGGATTGCCGCCGAGCTTGACGATGCGCTCATAGCCGTTGCGCTCTTCTATCGTCGCCCGCACCGAGCAGAAAGAGGAGCAGTAGTTGCAAATGGAATACGCTTCACGCGTTTTCCATGTTTGCCCCCAATCGGCTGTTTCGTCCTTGGTGGGACCAGGAAGCTTGATCCATTCAGGCCGATATAGCGTGACACCGAACGCGCTAGCGCCTGTCCCCTTGAGAAAGGAGCGGCGAGTCATCTTCGGGAACTGCCAGGTCATAGCTCCACCACCTCGCTAATTATATTAGATTTTCATGAATCTCTAATATAAAGACGAGGCGATGAAGCACTAAGTGCTAAGAACCGTTTTATTGATCTAGCGCAAAATCCGTCGCCCAGGAGCGACAACTTCCATTAACAATAAAAAGGTTATATGCAGCGCAGCCCGGCTGTGCGATATCACACATCACCCAGTTGCGGATGCGCACGCCGCGTGTCGGTAGACAGTTTGTCCAATGCGCTGAGGTAGGCCCGGGCCGAGGCGATCACGATATCCGTATCGGCGCCCTGCCCGTTGACGATCCGCCCCTCTTTCTCCAGGCGTACGGTGACCTCGCCCTGCGCGTCGGTGCCGCTGGTGATGGCGTTGACCGAGTACAGCTTGAGTTCCGCACCGCTATCGACAATGGACTCGATCGCACTGAAGGTCGCATCCACCGGCCCGCTGCCTGCCGCCTCGGCCCGGTGCTCGACGCCCTCGATGGACAGGGTAATCGCCGCTACCGGAGTTTCACCTGTCTCCGAACACACCCGCATCGACACCAGCGCATGACGTTCGTGCTCCGCCGCCCCGGCCTCGGACACCAGCGCCTGCAGATCCTCGTCGAAAACCTCGTGCTTCTTGTCGGCCAAGTCCTTGAAGCGTGCGAATGCGGTGTTGAGTTCTTCCTCGGATGCGAACTCGATGCCCAGTTCCTTGAGCCGGGTACGCAGTGCGTTGCGCCCCGAATGCTTGCCGAGAACGATGCGATTGGCACTCCAGCCAACATCTTCGGCGCGCATGATCTCGTAGGTTTCACGCGACTTGAGCACCCCGTCCTGATGGATACCGGACTCGTGCGCGAAGGCGTTGGCACCCACGATGGCCTTGTTCGGCTGCACCGGGAAACCGGTGATGGTGGACACCAGACGCGATGCCGGTACGATCTGGGTGGCATCGATGCGCGTGTCGCAGGCGAACACGTCGCGGCGCGTGCGCACGGTCATCACCACCTCTTCCAGCGAGGCATTGCCCGCGCGCTCGCCGAGGCCGTTGATGGTGCACTCCACCTGCCGCGCTCCGTGCTGCACCGCAGACAGAGAGTTGGCCACCGCCAGACCGAGATCGTTGTGGCAATGCACCGAGAACACCGCCTTGTCGGCATTCGGGATCCGCGTCAGCAGCGTTTCGATCAATTGGCCGAACTGCTCGGGTACGTTGTAGCCAACCGTGTCCGGGATGTTGATGGTGGAGGCGCCCGCCTCGATGGCCGCCTCGATGATGCGGCACAGGAAATCCGTTTCGGAACGTCCAGCGTCTTCAGCCGAAAACTCCACATCGTCTGCGAAGCGGCGCGCATGCCTGACGGCCTTGATCGCCTGCTCGACCACCTGCTCCGGCTCCATGCGCAGCTTGTGCTGCATGTGGATCGGCGAAGTGGCGATGAAGGTATGGATACGCGGCGCGGCCGCTTCTTTGAGCGCCTCGCCGGCACGCTCTATGTCCTTCTCCAGAGCCCGGGCGAGTCCGCACACTCGACTGTCGCGTACCGTCTGCGCCACGGCGCGCACGGATTCGAAATCGTCCGGACTGGCGGCCGGGAAACCCGCCTCGATTACGTCCACGCGCATGCGCTCGAGTACCTTGGCGATGCGCACCTTCTCGTCCCGCGTCATGGAAGCGCCGGGGCTTTGTTCGCCGTCGCGCAGCGTGGTGTCGAAAATGATCAACGGTTGGGGGCTCATGCTTCCTCCGGGCGAAACAAGTCAGTTCCTGCGCGTCAAACGGCCGCCTGACGGCGGCGCTTGCGCCAGCGCCGCCAGACGCTGAGGACCGGACCGGACAAGGTGTACAGGCTGAACAGGGTGTACAGCACGATAGCGGGCCACAAGGCCACCAGCACGAACAAGCCCAGCATCAGCAACACGGCGATGAACGGCACCCGCTTGCGCAGATCGACATCCTTGAAGCTGTAGTAGCTGATGTTGCTCACCATCAGCCCGCCGGTGAGCAGCGTCAGCACCAAAGCCGGATACATCAAGGATTCGCCCGACAGCTCGAACTGCTGCGCCACCCATACCGAGCCCATCATCACCGCCGCGGCGGTCGGGATCGGCAGGCCCTGGAAGTAACGCTTGTCGGCAATGCCGATCTGGGTATTGAAGCGCGCCAGGCGCAGCGCGCCGGCCGCGGCGTAGAAAAACGCCACCAGCCAGCTGGCCTTGGCGGCGAACCAGCCCAGGCTGTGCAGGTGGACCAGCGACCACTGGTACATCACCAGCGCCGGCGCCAGGCCGAAGGAGACCATGTCCGACAGGCTGTCGTATTCGCCGCCGAATGCGCTTTGTGTATTGGTCATGCGCGCGACGCGCCCGTCGAGGCCGTCCAGCACCATGGCGATGAACACTGAGATCGCCGCCACGGTATAGCGGCCGTGCATGGCCGTCACGATGGCGTAGAAACCGCCGAACAGGGCGCCGGTGGTAAACAGATTGGGCAGCAGATAAATGCCGCGGCGTTGCTTGGCTTGGCCCGCTTGTTCAGGCTCTTGCGACACGGATAAGACCTCTCTCGCGCAGGGATCAGACAGCACGTCGCGCCGAGCACGACAGATGCACATTCTAGTGAAAAAAGCCGCCGTCAGCCCGTATGGCGCGCCAGTTTGGCCAGCGGTTGGCCGGCGCGCAAGCGGACTCCAGGCTCGACCTCGAGGCGCACATCCGGCGACAGGTAGAGATGCAGGCGCTGGCCGAATCCGGCGAAGCCGCACACCCCGCCTTGGCGTGTCCGCTCACCAGCGGACACTCCGCAGTGCAAATAGCGTATGAGGCGCCCATACCCGACCTCCAGCGTGAGATCGTCGCCTTCGTCCGTTTGTATCAGCAGCGCGACGGCGCGGGAGGAACCACGCAAGCGCTGCAGCTTGCCCTCGGTCGGAGCGTACACGACGTAAGGGCCGGACAGGCTCTGGCGCAAAGTGATGCGCAGCGCCGGTCGTTCCGTGAAGGGATCGCGCCCTTCCTCGACGGCCTCCACCCGCCCGTCCACGGGACTGAGCACCGCCAGCGGGGACGCATCGACCGCACGCGCGGGCTGGCGGAAAACGAAAGCCAGCAGGATCGCCAGCCCCCAGACGGCCCAGGTCGACGGCCAATCGACCGCGATACCGATGATCAAGCCGGCAACCACCACCAGGGTCAGTGGCCAGCGTCCTTCCCGCGCAATCGGCATACGACTCTCGAACGAACGACGGCCGCGGACGGCAATGCCGACCGCAGCCGCAAGGTCGATCAGTTCTTCGACTTGTCGACGATCTTGTTCGCCGCGATCCACGGCATCATGGAACGCAGACGCTCACCGACAGCCTCGATCTCGTGCTCGAAGCCCAGGCGGCGCTTGGCCTTCAGCGTGGCTGCGCCGGACTGGTTCTCGAGAATGAACTCGCGGGCGAACTCGCCGTTCTGGATCTCCTTGAGAATGCGGCGCATCTCATCCTTGGTCTCGTCGGTCACGACGCGCGGACCGCGGGTCAGATCGCCGTACTCGGCGGTGTTGGAGATCGAGTAACGCATGTTGGCGATGCCGCCCTCGTACATCAGGTCGACGATCAGCTTCAATTCGTGCAGACACTCGAAGTAAGCCATCTCCGGCGCGTAACCCGCCTCGACCAGGGTCTCGAAGCCGGCCTGCACCAGCGCGGTGGTGCCGCCGCACAGCACGGCCTGCTCACCGAACAGATCGGTTTCGGTCTCTTCGCGGAAGGAGGTCTCGATGACGCCGGCGCGCGCGCCGCCGATGGCCGAGGCATAGGACAGCGCGATGTCGCGAGCCTGCTCGCTGGAGTTCTGATACACCGCGATCAGCGACGGCACGCCGCCGCCCTGGGTGTAGGTCGAGCGCACCAGATGGCCCGGGCCCTTGGGCGCGATCATTATCACGTCGAGATCGGCGCGCGGCACGATCTGCTCGAAATGGATGTTGAAGCCGTGCGCGAAGGCCAGCGCCGCACCCTGCTTGATGTTGGGCGCGATCTGCTCGCGGTACAGCGCAGCCTGGTGTTCGTCGGGGGTCAGGATCATGACCACGTCCGCGGCGGCGACCGCATCGGCCACGGAGGCCACGGCCAGATCGGCGGCCTTGGCCTTGGCGGCGGACGCGGAACCCTCGCGCAGGCCGACCACGACGTCGACACCGGACTCCTTCAGGTTGTTGGCATGGGCATGGCCCTGCGAGCCGTAGCCGATGATCGCGACCTTGCGGCCCTGTATCAGGGAAAGATCGGCGTCCTTGTCGTAGTAAACGTTCATGAGGCTCCTTGTTGGTCGATTGCGCGAAATATATCGCTAATTAATTGATCAAATGAAAAATTCAAAGGCCTGCGATCAGACCTTCAGCACGCGCTCGCCGCGCGCGATACCCATGGCACCGGAGCGTACGACTTCCAGGATGCGGCCCTCTCCGACCGCATCCATGAAGGCATCCAGCTTCTCGCCAGTACCGGTCAGCTCGATGGTATAGATTTCGGAAGTGACGTCGATGATCCGCCCACGGAAGATGTCGGACAGACGCTTGACCTCCTCGCGCACCTCGCCATCCGCGCGCAGCTTGATCAGCATCATCTCGCGCTCGATGTAGGGGTACTCGACAAGCTCCATCAGCTTGACCACGTCGATCAGCTTGTTCAGCTGCTTGACGATCTGCTCGATGATGGCTTCGTTGCCGCGCGTCACCAAGGTCATGCGCGAAAGCGTCGGATCATTGGTCGGCGCGACGGTCAGGGACTCGATGTTGTAGCCGCGGGCGGAGAACAGGCCCGAAACGCGCGACAGCGCACCGGCTTCGTTTTCCATCAGGATGGAGATGATATGGCGCATGGTTCGTCTCCCCTCAGACCAGGATCATTTCGTTCTGGCCGGCACCGGCCGGAATCATCGGGTAGACGTTCTCGGTATCGTCCGTGATGAAATCCATGAACACCAGGCGGTCGTTCATCGCCAGCGCCTCCTTGAGCGCCCCGTCGACATCCTGCGGGCGTTCGATGCGCATGCCGACGTGGCCGTAGGCCTCGGCCAGCTTGACGAAATCAGGCAGCGCATCCATATAGGACATCGCATAACGCCCCTGATAGAAGAACTCCTGCCACTGGCGCACCATGCCGAGGTAGCGGTTGTTGAGCAGGACGATCTTGAGCGGCAGGCCGTATTGCAGACAGGTGGCCAGCTCCTGGATACACATCTGGATGCTGCCCTCGCCGGTCACGCAGGCCACGGTCGCTTCCGGATGCGCCATCTGCACGCCCATGGCGAACGGCAAACCCACGCCCATGGTGCCCAGCCCTCCGGAATTGATCCAGCGGTTCGGCTTGTCGAACTTGTAGTACTGCGCGGCCCACATCTGGTGCTGACCGACGTCGGAGGTGACGTAGGCGTCGCCCTTGGTCAGGGCGTGCAGGCGCTCGATCACGTACTGCGGCTTGATCAGCTCGCTGTCGCGGTCGTATTTCAGGCAATCCATCGAGCGCCATTCCTCGATCTGCTTCCACCACGACTTCAGCGCGGCCTCCTTGGGCTGCTTGCCAGAGTCGCGCAGCGCGGCTATCAGATCGGCGAGAATCTCCTTGACCTGGCCGACGATAGGCACGTCGACCTTGACCGTCTTGGAAATCGACGCCGGGTCGACGTCCATGTGCACGATCTTGGCGTTGGGACAGAACTTCTCGACGTTGCCGGTGACCCGGTCGTCGAAGCGCGCACCGATGGCGATCACCACGTCGGCGTGGTGCATGGCCATGTTGGCCTCGTAGGTGCCGTGCATGCCGAGCATACCGAGCGACTGACTGTCGCTCGCGGGATAGCCGCCCAGCCCCATCAGGGTATTGGTGATCGGATAGCCGAGTTCGCGGGCGAAGGTGGTCAGTTCTTCCGCCGCACCGCCGAGCACCACGCCTCCGCCGGCATAGATGATCGGCTTCTCGGCCTTGAGGATCATCTCCAGCGCGCGCTTGACCTGGCCGGGATGTCCCTTGATGGTCGGTTTGTAGGAGCGCAGCCGGATCGACTTCGGATACTTGAAGTTCGCTTTCGCCGCGGTGACGTCCTTGGGCAAATCCACCACCACCGGCCCGGGCCTGCCGCTGGAGGCGATGTAAAACGCCTTCTTGATGGTCTCGGCCAGATCAGCGACGTCCTTGACCAGAAAATTGTGCTTCACGATCGGCCGCGTGATGCCGACCGAATCGGTTTCCTGGAAGGCGTCGTTACCGATCAGATTCGTATGTACCTGTCCGGTGAATACCACCAGCGGCACGGAATCCATGTACGCATCGGCGATGCCGGTGATCGCGTTGGTCGCACCGGGACCGGAGGTCACCAGCGCCGCGCCGACCCTTCCGGTCGACTTGGCAAGGCCCTCGGCCGCGTGTACCGCCGCCTGTTCGTGGCGCACCAGTACGTGGCTGACATCTTCCTGCCTGTACAACGCATCGTAGATATGCAGGACGGCGCCGCCAGGGTATCCGAAGAGGATGTCGACCCCCTCCTCCTTGAGGCAACGCACAAAGATCTCGGCACCGGTCAATTCCACAGCGGTCTTCTCCGACAGACGATTACGCGGCGACGCCCGCGGGAGGGCGGCGCCACTTTATATATTTTGTGTTGCCGCCAACGGCGGCGCGAAACGACAGATACTAATATGTCGACACAAAAATATCATCGTCCAGCGGACCGATAATTGGCCGATTCGGCATATTCGCCGAAATTTAACGCCAAATCCCGTATGACGGGATCAACAGCCACCCCCAGGGTCCCGGGACTACCCTGACAGAGACATGGACGAGTCCGCAAAACTCCGCCAAAGTCCCCTGGCAGACATCCAAATACACCACGTTAGGTGACGAGCTATATCCTGCTGAGGATCAACGAGGCGTTGACACCGCCGAAACCGAAACCGTTGCAAAGTGCGTGCTGCACGCTCTGACTCCGGCTCCGCTTGGGCACGAGATCCAGATCCGCCATGGTTTCGTCCTGGCTGTCCAGGTTCAACGTCGGCGGCAGCCTGCCTTCCTTAACCGCCAAGGCCGAAAAGATGCTTTCGATACCGCCCGCCGCGCCGAGCAGATGGCCGGTAGCGGACTTGGTGGAGGAAATCGGCACGTCCGCCAGACGCTCGCCGAATACGCTTCTCAGCGCAGCAATTTCCCCGCGGTCGCCGACCGGCGTGGAGGTCGCATGCGCATTGACATAGCCGATATCGGCAGGTTCCAACCCCGCCATCCTCAGCGCTCCACGCATTGCTGCGGCGGCGCCCGAACCGTCTTCCGCACCGGCGGCGATATGGTAGGCATCGGCGCTGGTGCCATAGCCGCTGACCACGGCCAGCGGCTCGGCGCCGCGGGCGCGTGCATGCTCCAGGGTCTCGATCACCATCAACCCCGCGCCTTCGCCCATGACGAAACCGTCGCGTTCGCGGTCGAAGGGACGCGAGGCCTGCTGCGGCGCATCGTTGCGCGTCGACAACGCCTTCATCGCATGGAAGCCGGCCAGCGACAGTGGATCGATGCAGGCTTCGGCGCCACCGACCAGGGCAACCTCGGCCTCACCGCTGCGAATCATGCGCAGGCCGTCGCCGATAGCCTGCACACCGGCTGCGCAGGCCGTGACCGGGCAGCCTAATGGCCCCTTGAAACCGTAGCGAATGGATATGTTGCCGGCCGCCAGATTGGCGAGGAACGCCGGCACCACGAACGGCGATACC
Organism: Acidihalobacter sp.; assembly: GCF_037381185.1. NCBI lineage: Bacteria > Pseudomonadati > Pseudomonadota > Gammaproteobacteria > Chromatiales > Ectothiorhodospiraceae > Acidihalobacter > Acidihalobacter sp. Next base: position 32,231 of record NZ_JARRQY010000001.1, on the reverse strand, counting down.
CGCTTCCAGCCCTTGTCCAACAGCGTCGTGTGCGCCTGCGTGATGGTTGGAAAACCGCCGATACCGGTGGCGACGATGGTCGCCGTCGCGCGCTGCTCGGCTTCCGTACGCGGCTGCCATCCGGACTGCTCCACGGCCTGCTGCGCAGCGGCGAGCGCGTAGAACGTGAACAAGCCCAGCTTCTTGAGTTCCTTGTGCTCTATCACGTCCTGCGGATTTAGGCCAGCTTCCACATCCTGCTCGCGGTCGGGCACCAGACCGGCGATGCGCACGGGAAAGTCCTCGAGATCGAATCGGTCGATGCCGCGGATGCCCGAGCGACCTTCCAGAAGCCGTTGCCATACCGCCTCGACCCCGCAGCCCAGAGGGCTGACAATGCCCATGCCGGTAATCACGACGGGAGAATCCATACTTCCTCCATGCTCAGATAACATGAAGAAAACCTTATACCGGCCTAATATATGTTCAAGATCATATTCTCGACCGGGGAAGCGCAATGCCCTATCCCAAGGAACATCGATACCGCACCAAGGAGCGCATCATCCAATGCGCGACCGAACTGTTCTGCCGCTACGGCTTCGACAAGGTCTCCATCGGTCAGATCATGAAACTGGCCCGCATGACCCACGGCGCGTTCTACGCCTATTTCGAATCCAAGGAAGCGCTGTACAACGAATCCCTGCACGAAACCCTGCGCCGCAGCCGCGTCGCACGTCTGGCCAAGGGACCGTTTTCCGTCAAGCACCTGACCTCGCTGGTCACCGACTATCTGAATCTGTGTGAACTCAAGGATAGGAACGGCCCCGGCCCCGAGGCCATTCTATTCAACGAAATCGGCAGCGAGCACACCGAGGTCAAGCGGCTATACGAGGAAGCCTACGAGCGCATGAAAAAAATCCTCGAGACCCGCCTCACCGCGCTCAGCCGCCTCAAGAAACTGCCCTTCAGCGCCGACAGCGAGACCATTGGCGAGAAATCCCGCGCCATCCTCGCCGCCCTGGTCGGCGCGGTGGCCATCGCCAAAAGCATCTCCCAAGAAGAGGAGCAGCACAGAATCCTACAGGCGGCGCAGACGCAGATCCTCGCAATTCTAGGCGTCAAGGACTTCGCAAAGGAAGCGGTGACCTCCTGAAGAGGCAGCATTGCCACCCGACCCACGTAGCGCATAGCCAGCGGGAGAAAGCATTGGAGCAAGCCCAGTTCTTGCGCGAAGTCCGCGCCTTCGACTTCATCGCCCGCCGTCTCTGGCCGCTGCTGCGTCCTGTCGCCCGCTCTCATCTGAAACCGCGCTGTCGCATCTGTGCCGCCCCCTCGGCATACGCCCCGCTGAACGCGGACGGAATCTGCAACGCCTGCCTGCAGCGCGACACCCACGCCACCGCCGACCACGGCCCGGACGAACGCCTCGCGGCCGAGGTGCACGCCACACTGTCGGCAGCGCAGGGCAGCGGATCCGACTACGATGCCGTGTTCCTGTTCAGCGGCGGCAAGGATAGCTGCTATCTGCTGCACCGCCTGCAGCAGGACTACCCGGGCCTGCGCATGCTGGCCCTGCTGGTCGACAACGGCTTCATGAGCCCGATCGCGTTGAAAAACGCCGCCAGCGCCATCGCGCACTTCGACATCGACTTCATCGCCTTCAAGCCCGATCCGGCTTTCGTAAACAGGCTTTTCGGCCTGGCCTTTCGCGAAATTCCCCGGCAACAGGGCTACAGCATCGTCGACATGATGGACGGACAGCTCACCTTCGACAGCGCCCGCAATCTGGCGGCCAAGCTGGAAGTGCCGCTGGTCGTCTGCGGCCTGGGCCGCACCCAGGTCGCCAACATTTTTGGTGGCGTCAGGGCCGAGTTCAGCGAAGAGGACGAACGCAACCCGCTGGTCGCACGCCAGGGTCTGGTCCTGGAGGAACATTTCACGCCCGGTGACATGCGCCATTGGTTCGACCGTACACGCTGGCCGCAGCACGGGAAGCCGCGCGTACTGATGCCGCTGGTCGCCTGGGATCCGACGGAGGCAGACATCATCGCCATGGTCGAAGAACTCGGCCTGCTGCGCCGCGGACACGGCAACCCGCTGCTCACCAACAACGCCTTCATCCCCGTCATCGCCATCAGCGAGGTGGCGAACTTCGGCTTCAACTCGTTCGAGGTCGAGTTCTCCCGGCTGATCCGCGAGGGACGGATTCCGCTGGAATACTGGCGCAACCTGTTCGAAATGGTCGAATATAGCGCCAGGACAGGCCGTTTCGTCAGCACGGGCGCGCTCGAAGTCTTGGAACGCCTCGGCCTGAACAGACAGGACATCGGACTGAGGTGAAGATCTCACTGGGGGAACTCGCCGTGAAACACGCCTATGTCACCGGAGCCACGGGTTGCGTCGGCCGCAATCTCGTCGACGTATTGCAGCAGGCCGGCTGGTCGATCACCGTGCTGCATCGACCGTCCTCCGACCTCTCGCGACTCGACGGCTGCGACGTCGCGTTCCAGCCGGTGGATCTGCATTCCCTGGAATCGGTGCGCAACGCGATCCCCGAAGGCGTCGACGCCATCTTCCACCCCGCCGGCAACGTTTCGCACTGGTCGGCCCATGCCGACGAGCAGTGGAAGGACAACGTGCTCGCCACCCGCAACCTCGTCGAGGCCGCGCTGGAAAAACGGGTCGGGCGCTTCATCTTCACCTCCACCGGCGCCGTGATGCTCTACGGCGAGGTCGATGAAGCCACGGCCAAGAACATCAAGCAGGGCTACATCCGTACCAAACGCCTGTCCGAACTGGAAGTGCTCAAGGGCGTCGAACGCGGCCTCGACGCCGTCATCACGCGCCCGATCATCGTCGTCGGCAAATACGACTACAACAACTACGCGCGCATCTTCAGGATGATCAAATACGACCGGCTGCGCATCGCCATGCCGGGCAAGATCGCCTTCTGCCACGCCGACGACGTCGCCAGGGCCCATCTGAGCGCCTACGAAAAAGGCCGCTGCGGCGAACGCTACATGCTGGCCGGCCCCTACGCTTCGTGGCGGGACTTCTTTCAGGAGGCGGCACGCTGCATGGGCATGGACGTGAAGATCAGGGCGGTGCCAAAACCGCTGTTCGCGCTGATGGCCAATGCCCAGGAATTCATCGCCCGCTTTACCCACAAGGAACCCGAACTGACCTCCGATGTCGTGTTCCTGCTGCAGGAAGTGCCCGAATCGTTCTTCGACGCGCAGCGCCTGTCCGAGCAGGAACTGGGCTACCGTTCCGCCTCGCTGCCGGCCATGATCAAGGACTGCTACGACTGGCTGGCCGAAACCGGCCGCATCTGAGCCCGCTCACCCATCCGCATCCTCGGCGGCGATACGTCGCAGATGCGTCCGGGCGCCGACGATCAGATCTCCCGGCAGGCCATTCTGCTCGGCGATGATCAGCCCCAGCGATTCTCCCGGCACCCCGATGCACAGCTCGTAAGTGGGGCGCAGCGTCTCGGCATCGAAACGCATCGAGGCGTTGCGCAGACCGGGACGATCCGCGGCGTATTCCTTCAACGGCGCCAGATGCGTGTTGACCACGCCCTGCACCCCGCGCGCGCCCAGTTCGTCCAGCACCGCCATGGCCAGCGCCGCCCCCTCCTCCGGATCGGTGCCCGTGCCGAGTTCGTCGAGCAGCACCAGGCTTTGTCCATCGGCTTCGCCCAGCACCCGCTTGAGCACCTCGACGTGGCCGGCGAAGGTCGACAGTTGGTGATAAAGACTCTGGTGGTCGCCCACGTCGACGATCAGGCGCGCATAGCTGCCGACCGTACAGTCGCGCTCGGCCGGGATATGCAGGCCGCAATGCGCCATCACCGCCAGCAGGCCCAGCGTCTTCAGTGCCACGGTCTTGCCGCCCGTGTTGGGGCCGGTGATGACCAGCAGCCGGTCCTGCACATCCAGGCGCAGCGACAGCGGCACCGGCTGCGGCCCGGAGCCGTCGGCGAACTGCACCAGCAACAGCGGATGATAGGCCTCGCACAGCTCGATTTCGGGCGCATCGGTCAGACGCGGCGCATGCGCGTTCGTCGATCGGCTCAGACGCCCGGCGGCCAACGCCAGGTCGATCCAGGTCAGCGCGGAAATCATGCGCTCCAGCGCACCCAGATGCCCGCGCACCGTGGCCGTGATGTCGCGGAACAGGCGCTGCTGCTCGGTGCCGATGCGGCCGTTCAGCGCCTCCAGGCGATTGTTGACCGCCACCGCTTCCATCGGCTCGACCAATACGTCGCGCCCGCCCATACGCGAGTCGCGGCGCACGCCCTTGACGCGTTCGGCATCTCCCGCGCGCAGGGTCAGCACGGCCCGCTCGTGATGCCAGGCAAGCTGCTTGCCATCCTCGAACAGACCGCGGACGTCCGCGCCGGCCATGCGCCGCTCGACCACGCGCTCGGCCTCCTCACGCAGTGTCTTGCGTTCGGCAAACAGCTCTGCGAGTTCCAGGTTGGCGTCGTCGCGCAGACTGCCGGCGCCGACCAGGGTCCGCGCCAGGCGTTCGACTATAGCCGGCGGGGGCAGCAGCTCGTCCAGTTCACCGGGATACACCCCGGAAAAGCCTTGCAGCTCCGCGTGCAGTTGCGTGCAGCCCTGCATCACCTGCTGCAGGTTGAATAGCGCCTGGCCGGACAGGGACGCCCCCACCGTCGCGGCCTGGCGTAGTGCGGCACGCACGTCCGGCAGCGCGCCCAGCGACAAACGCTGCTGCGCCTCGAAAAAGGCACGGGCGGCGCTCACCGCGTCCTGCATCTGCCGTGCAACCTCGAGGCTCGGCGCCGGTTCCAGCGCGCGGGCCGCATCGGCTCCGTAGGGCGTGGAGGTCAGGCGCTCCAACAGCCTGCGTACGGCATTGAATTCCAGCGGTTTGAGATCAGCCTGCATATCGTCTCCAGGTGATTCGGTTCCGCACGCGCGGTCGTGTCCCCCGCCGCACGTCGCTTGCGAGATTCGGGTTGTCCTCAGGCCTTCTGATACATGGCCAGATAGATTTTGCGCTCCATCGGCGGAATGCGCGCCACGGTCAGCAGGTCGTCAAGGTGTTCGGGCGTGCTGATGCCGACCAGCGAAGTGCCCAGTCCAGGCGTGGAGCGATTGAACTGCATGGCGCGCTGCGCCGGGTTGGCGAGGCAGGGCATCGCCTGCGCGATGCCGTCCAGCGACTGCTGCGCTAGATGCCCCTTGAGCATCGTATGGCTGGCCATGGTGTAGACCTCGAGCTGGTGCGCCGCCTGAATCGGCGAGGCGACGTTGCCCTGCCCCGTGGCCGTGTTGAAGCGGGTGAATGCCTCCGGCATGACCTGATTGAAGGGCATCATCACGATCTTGAAGTGATGGCGGGCGTGCTCGTCGCCGCCCGCTTCCTGCGCGGCGCGCTCGGCCAGTCCGATCATCGAAGTGATGGACTGGAACATGGGATTGTCCGTCTCCACCCGCAGACCCTCGAAGGTACTGATACCGTAGCTGCGCAGACGCTTCTCGCGCACGGCGCGCTCCAGCACCTCGAATACCGCGGTCAGGCGGCGGTTGGTCATCTCCTTGCCGATGACGGGAATATGCACCTCCGGCTGGTCGATGAGGAACGCATCCAGCGTTTCCACGCCCATCAGGCGGCGCGACAGCTCCAACTGGTAGTCTATATAAGCCGGGGTGAGCAGATGCGCGCCCTTGGCCAGATCCTCCTTCGTACCCAGGCCCTGAGCGACGATCTCACGCTCGAACCACGCCTGCATGTCCGCCGGCTGCCCGCCTCGCAGGGTGAGAAAACCGCCCTTGGAGATCAGGAACATCGCCTCGCGCGGCACGCCCTGCGCCACCGCGGTACGCACCCCGGCCCCGACGGCGGCCAGCGAGCGGCCGTAGCGGTAGTGCGCCGCGGTATCGACGACGTTGATGCCTTCGAGCAGTGCGCGCGTGACCACCGCCGAAATCTGTGCATCGACCTCGGGCGTGGCCGCACCGCCGAAGGTGCCCACGCCCAGGCTGGACAGGCGCATGCGGGCGCGCAGGAATTCGCTGTAGTGGCCCGCGGCGGCGTGCCCGGCCGCCTGCTGCGATTCGGCATAGGCCTGGGTGGCCTTGGCGTTGGCGTAGCCGGGGATCAGGGCGTTGGCGGTTTCGGCGGTCACGGTGTGGGGGATCCTTTGGCGATTGGGCGATGCGTTAGAAATGGATATCCAGGGGGAACATAGGCGTAGGTCGCCAGTTCGACAGGCTTGGCGCCGTCATAAGATAGTTGGACAGCCCGGGAGTATATTTCGTGCGCGATTCGAAGGGAGCGACTTCGTTCAATCGCGGTGACGCGCCCGAGCACCTTTCTATGACCGCGCAAAGGAAGAGGCGAAAAAAGCGACCGAAAGGCCTTGGCCCTGACGGGAACCGGGGAGTTAAAACAGAACGTACCTCAAACCTGTGAGCTGCGCATTCGCGTATCGAGGGGGTAGGTTGGGGTAAGCGAAGCACACCCCAACGCGGGCGGTGCAGTTCGTGTTGGGGTGCGTTGCACTCACCCCAACCTACGGAAACCGGGTTTTGACGTTCGATCCCCCCTGATCGCTTGCCTCGCGAACGTGCGTCTGGGCGGGGATGGCCGGCAGGGATGCCGGCCAAGCAGCCTTTCGCCCGGACGGCGAATGGCTGCGAGCCCCGTTCAGGCGTGCGTTCGCGAGGTTGCCCGTAGGGACAAGCGATCTCGGGGGTGCGTTTCTTTCGCCGGTTTCTTTGCGCACTCAAAGAAATCGGCTCGGGCGCGTCACCGGGGTCAATCAAAAATACCGTCCGCCGATTCGCGCCCGAAAAGAACTCCAAGCGCGGATGAATACGTGAACTCAATTCACCACAACCGACCAGGACCGCAGACCTAGGCTCACACCCGAGCCCATCCCCAAAACGCCAACCGCCACTCACCTCGCACCCTCACCAGCGAAAGCAGCAACCATCCCCCTCCGCAACCGCGGATGCCCATCCAGCAATCCATCCACCCGCTCATCGATGTCGGCGCGGACATCCCCTTCCTGCGGCCGGTCGATGCGATGGGTGAGCAGCTCGCCATAGGGCGTACCGGCGCGTTCGATTTCCTCTTCCTCGTCATCGTCGTACTCGTCCGCTCCCCAACGCACTTCGCCCAGCAGGCGCTGACCCTCGGGCGGAATCTCCTCGGCCAGATCGCGGTCACTGAGCAAACCCCAAACGCCGGTCCAGCAGCGTGCCAGCACCAGCGGGTGATAACCGCCGCCTCCTGTAATCGCCACGCGCGGCGTGCCGTCGGCATGGCGCGGAGCGTCGGCCAGAACGCGCGCCACGATCTCCAGGAACAGCTGGGTGGAAAGCCTGAACTTGCCCAGCGGGTCGGGCATGATCGGATCGGTGCCCGCCTGCAGCACGATCGCCTCCGGCTGCACCGCCTCCAGCACCGCCGGCCACACCCGGGCGAAAGCATGGCGGTATTCGGTGTCGTTGGTCCCGCGCGGCAACGGCAGATTGAATGCCGTGTCGTGCGGGCCGCGGTTCTCGCTGCCACCGCCCTCGAAGGGATACGCGTATTCGGCGTCCATGTGCAGCGACAGCGTGAAGGCCTCGGGATCGTCGCGCAGCGCCACCTCGACTCCATCGCCGTGATGGGCGTCGATGTCGACATAGAGCACGCGCAGACCCTCACGGCGCAAGCGCATCACCGCCAGTGCGGTGTCGTTGAAAAAGCAGAAACCCTGCGCCCGGTCGGGCATGGCGTGATGCATACCGCCCGCCGGGCTGAACGCCGCCCGCCCTTCCAACACCTGCTCAGCGGCCTGGATGCTGCCGCCGGTGGCGGTGGCCGGGGTAGAGAAGAAATCGTGGAACCAGGGGTTTTCCAGATTGCCGATATTATGGCGCTGACGATAGCGGTCGGTCACCTTACCCAGTGCTTCGCAGCGCTGCATGGCGCTGACGTACTCGCGGGTGTGAAACCATTCGAGTTCGGCCGCCGTGGCGCGGCGCGAACTCAGGTACTCGCCGTCCTCAAGCGCACCGTAGGCACGGATCAGGTCGACGGTCAGCGACACCCGCGGGATGTCCAGCGGATGGTTGTTACCATAGCTGTGGCGCCGGTAGCGCGAAGCGCCGATGAGCACGGCGCCGCTCATCGGCGCAGCCTCAGGTAGATTTCCGGCAGCCGCGCCGGAAGTTCGTCGACGCGGTCGAGCACGGTGTAGTGGCCGGGGCCGAATATCGTCGGCAGATACTGCCCGCCACGCGGATCGAGCGTGATGCAGAAGGGATGCACACCGGCATCCGCCGCCTCCTTCATCGCCATGCGCGTGTCTTCGTTGAGATAGCGCGGATCGCCGCCGTCGTCATAGTCAGCCGGACGGCCGTCGCTGAGCAGCAGCAGCAGGCGATGGCGCGCGTCGACCTCGTCGAAGCGCTTGATCGAATGGCGGATGGCGGCGCCCATGCGGCTCGCCAGTCGCCCGGACACGCCGGCGATGCGCGCGTTGATCTCGGCGCCGCCCGCCTCCGCGAAGTCCTTGAGCACGTAGTAGTTCACGTTGTCATGATACTTGGAGGCGAAGCCGCAGATCGCGTAGGCGTCACCGAGGCTGGACAGCGCCTCGGAGAACAGGATCAGCCCGGAGCGGATGCGGTCGATCACCTTGCCCTCGCCACTGGGATGGCGCGCCATGATCGAAGTCGACATGTCGGCCAGCAACAGCACCGCGGTATCACGTTGCTGCACGGCACGGCGGCGGTAGATCCGCCCCTCCGGCGACAGGCCGGCGCGCTTGTCCACCACGTAGCCGATTGTCGCTTCGATGTCGAGTTCGTCGCCCTCGGGCTGGCGGCGCAGCGGCGCCATGCGCGAGGGGCGTTGCAGTTCCAGCGCGGCACGCAGGCGCTTCAGCGCGCCGGCATGATCCTCGAGAATGTTGGCGGCGCGCTTGGGTTTGCCGTCGGTAACCGGGCGTTCGATGACCTTGGCCCACTCGTGCAGATAGCGCTGCTCGCGGTAGTCCCATTCCGGATAGGGAAGCACGCCCTCGCCGGCCTCGCGGCTGGCGCCGCGCGTGTGCACGTCCTTGGTCGGCATGGGAATGCCCACGCCCACGCGCCCGCCGCTGCCGCTGGTGTTCTCGGGCGGCACGTTGATGTCGGAATCCGGATCGTTCTGACGCTGCTCGGGCGTCTGCGGCGGCGTCTCGCCCTGCTGCTTTTCCTTGGTCTGGCGATGCTCGGCGTAGGCATCGGCATGCGGCGCGTCGTGAATCTCGGCATAGGTGCGGCGCGGATAGACCGCATGCCCGGTATTGAGCCCGTGTCCCGGCAGATAGGCCTCGCTGCGGGCCTCGATGGCGATATCCGGAAAGCCTTCGTCCGCGAACAGCGCCTGCCCTGCCTGGAAGGCATCGAGCAACCGCGCTTCGCCGGCAAGCAATCCCTGCAGCCTGGAGTCCAGCGCATCTCCGCGCAGCAGCCGCTCGTACTGTTCACGGGCGAAGCTGAAGAAGATACCCGGCTCACCTTCGGGCGTTTCGGCGCGCGCGAGCAGGCGCCGCAGGCGCGTGGCGTAGCCGGGCACGTCTGCGCACAGGCGCGCATCCACGCGCAGGTCCTCGCACAGATCGAACAGCACCTGGAAACGGAACATGCGCTCGGCATAGGGCGCGAAGAGGGGACGCCAGGTGATGCGCTGGTCCTCGTCCAGCGACGGGTGTTCGGTGTCGCTGACGACGAACAGCGCCTCGATCTCGCGGGACGCGTAGGTGTCGTAGCGCAGATGGCCGGCGGTATGCAGCGCGGCGACCACCGCTTCGTCGCGGTCATCGAGCACTGCGGGCATGAAAATGGTGCGCCCGTCGCACTCCATCGCCGGCCGGCCGCGCCCGGGGCGCCAGTCGCTGTCGGCCAGCGGAATCTCCTCGTCGAACCAGGCGAGCAGCAGCAGCTGCAGGAAACGGCTGTGGCGGCGCGGCCGATAGCCCGGCAGCTCGTCCAGCAGATGGCGCACGCCTTCGGCGTTCTCCAGCCGGAAGTAGGCCTCGCCACGCGAACGGCCGGTCTGCATGAGGTCGACCCCGCGCCGCGCCCAGGGCCCCAACCCCGGCGTGCCGACCACGCTGCGCGCGATCAGGGCGCCGGGCAGATAGGTCTCCAGCGTCAGCCGCGCTTCCTTGGCGAGCATCTCTGCAGGCGCCATCAGCGCTTCGATGCCGGCGATGCCCTCACCATCGGAGAGCTTGGCGTAATCCGTACCGAAATACGCACGGGCGTCCTCGACGCTGCGCTCGCACCAGCGCATACCTATGTCGTACCAAGCCTGCTCGGCGGCGCCACCGTGTTGGGCGTAGACCTCGCCGGCCTGTTCGAGAAAACCCTCCAGCGCGCGCCAGGAGTTCACCCAGCGCGTGAAGACCAAGGCCTGCGCCGTCCAGCGGCGCACGTCGGGCCACCGGGCGTACAGCTCGGGCGTCGCCCGCATGAAGGCCTTGCCGGCCTCGCGATCGTGGAAGAACAGGTCGCGCGCGGCCTGCAGCCAGAGCAGCCGGGTCTGCGCGTCCTCGCCGTCCAGCGCGGGCAGCGCCTCGCGCGCATCGCGCTGGGCCACGAAACTGATCGCCTCCAGGTGCTGCAGCACCTCTTCGATCTCGACCAGCGCCTCGTTTTCGCCGTTAGCCATGGAGCGGAACCGGGGCTTCAGGCGGCGTTGCCGAAATGCGCCTCGATGATTTCCTCCAGCGCTTCGACCAGCGCCGGATCGTCGGTCAGCGGATAGACCATGGCTGCGCGTGCGGCCGACACCGGCGCCAGGCCTGCATTCATGAGTTCGGCGGCGTAGCACAGCGCACGGGTCGAAGTGGCCTCTTCCAGGCCGTGGTCCTTGAGTCCGCGCGCGCGGCGCCCCGCAGCAACCAGCTTCTCGACCAGTTCCGGTCTCTGACAGCCCGATTCGCCGGCCACGATCCTGCGCTCGAGATCCTCGTCCGGATAATCGAAATTGATGCCGATGAAGCGCTGCTTAGTTGACGGTTTCAAGTCCTTCAGCACGGTCTGGTAACCGGGGTTGTAGGAGATCACCAGCATGAAGTCGGGATGCGCATCGACCATCTGGCTCTTCTTGTCCAGCGGCAGCTGGCGGCGATGGTCGGTCAGCGGATGGATGACCACGGTGGTGTCGGTGCGCGCCTCGACCACTTCATCGAGGTAGCAGATCGCTCCCTCCTTGGCCGCGCGGGTCAGCGGTCCGTCCTGCCAGACGGTTTCGTCGCCCTGCAGCAGGAAACGCCCGACCAGATCGGAACTGGTAAGATCCTCATGACAGGACACGGTCACCAGCGGCTGGTGCAGCTGGCTGGCCATGTACTCCAGAAAGCGCGTCTTGCCGCAGCCCGTCGGGCCCTTGAGCATGACCGGCAGGCGCTTGGACCAGGCCGCACGGAAGATCGCCACCTCGTCCTTCTGAGGCAGGTAGAAAGGCGCCTTGGACGCGCCCGGGCGCTGGATGACGTCGTGCTCGACGCCGCGCATCGGGTTGGACATGGACTCGATCCTCCTCGGTATGTAGTGGCTACGAGCGGGCGCCTCTGCGGGCACTCCGCTCACGGCAGGCGCTGTTCCTGAGCGCAGCGCGTGCGCAGATAGAGATAGATGTGTCGCGCCGTGTGCGCGGTCATCAGCGCGGGATTCGTCGGCAGTGCGTCGGCACGCCCCTCCGCCAGACAGTTACGGTAATAGACCAGCTCGCGCACGTTATCGCGGATCGCGTTCAGACTGGGATCACCCTTGACGAAGACCTTGAAGACCTGGAGCGGGTCGTCGCTGACCGGCATCGGCTTACCGGCATGAGTCGCGTAGGCGCACAGCAGGCCGTTGACGATCCCGATCGTCTCATCGACCAGACCGGGCAGCCCGGTCTCACCGGCACCGGCGCGCACCTCACTCTCCAAGATCGCGATTCGATCGTCGAAAGCGGAGAGTTCCTCGGCCAGGCGCTGCGCAGACGGCATTGATTCGCTGTGTTCGGTAGACATATATGGCTGGAATCCGCTACAAACGTGCTATCATTTTCTGCTTATATCATAACCAACTAATATGCTCGGTCATACCCCATCCACCGCGGGAGGCATGATGAACATGGTGAAACTGGTCAAACTGAACAACCTCCAGTACAACGTCAATCGGGATCCGAACGTCTACCGCCGTGCGGTAAACAAGGAATTCCGCCTGCAGGCGCTGCTCGATGGCGTCGGCACCGCCAAGAGCGTGTTCACTGTCGACGGCGAGGCCCTGGATCGGCTGACGCCCGAATACTACCGCGCGGCCCCAACGGGTCGCGCGGCGGTATTCATCATCCCCCCCAGTCGTACTGCCGCAGAAACTCCGGCAACTTCTCGACCATTTCATCCCGGCCGAAGAAGCGATCCGCGCGCGCCAGGCGCATCTCGTCCTGGATATCCTCGTCTCCGCCGAAACAGAACGCCGGCGTATTGATCTGGTACTGCATGCGCAGCGCACGGATCACGTCCAGTGGATCGAACACCTCCCATTCGTCCAGATCGAGCAGCATGAAGCGGTACAACAATACATCGCCCCACTCGCCCAGTTCCTCGAAATCCGTGCACACCACCTGCGTCCACTCAGGAGGCGTCACGGCCTGCAAGAGACCGATCATGTCCTGATCCGTCGTCATCAACACGTACTTGCGCTTCATGCGCTCGGCCACGGTAGGTGCCGCCATCTGTCCATCTCTCCGTCGTCAAATAGTCCTTGGAGTTTCAACGCCCCGCGTCGCGGCACAACTCCAGCACCCGGGATTCCAACTCAGCAGCTGCCGCCTTGGACATTCCGGACCGTATACCGGCCCGCGACACCAGCCCTTCGCGCAACGACTCGCCGACACAAAGCTGCAGCGCCTGTTCCGCTCCGGCATCCTGCGCCGCCGCACGTTCGACAACGCCGTCGCGCCAAACCAGACGCAGCCACGGCGCAGCGGCGTCCTCCAGCAGATAGCTGTGCCGATTGATTTTGATGCCGGCACGCACCAACCGACGCCCTCCGGTTTCCAGCGGCTCGCCCAGTTCCTTGGCAGCCTCGGCCACGGCCCTCCTCGCCGCGTCGTCGAAGCTACCATCCACGATCGTCCAACGTCTCCGGCAGGACGAACTCAGCGCTTCGACCAATTCCGGCTCAGTGGCCCGGATACCTAGCCGCGACAGATCCGTCATGCCGCGTTCCAGCAGCTCACTCAGCCAACTCCGGAAGCCAGGGCTCGGCGCGGCGACACAGGCCATAAACCGCCCTGCGTCGAAACGCTCCAACAAGCTGGCTCCGAACACCTGTGCCGCACCGATGGCCGCCCCGCCGCTGCCCAGCAACTTCGCACCGCGACTCCAGATATCCTGTTGCCCGACCCGCTCGACCTCCAGGCCCAGACGTCCAAACGTTTCGCACAGTACATCGAGGCAGTCCGCGAAGAAATCCTCGCGTGTGCCGCTGACGGCGGCTGGCAGGATGAAGAACACGCACAGCTGAGCGTCGTCGACCCACACCGTACCCCCGCCCAGGCGTCGCTGGATCACCGGTACGCCAGCCGCGTGACAGGCTGCAAGGTCGAGTTCGGCATCGGCATACTGACTCGCACCGAGTGCGATGTGCCCCCGAGCGCTACGCGCCAGCAGCAACCATCCTGCCCGTTCGTCCGCGGACAATGCCTCGGCAAGCCCCGTGTACGCCGCATGCAACTGCAGCGGCGGAACGCGTCCGAGGTTCAGCAGGCGCAGAGACGGGGCCTTGGAACTCATCTCAAGCACAAACCGCGTTGCTGCCTCCGGCGATCGCCATCACGCGCCCGCGGCGTCCTGCAACGACTTCCGCTCATTCGCTCCCGGCCGGCTCGTCCTCAGCCGCCTTCCCTGAACGCTTGTCGCCGGAACGGTAAAACCGGTCGAAGTAGAAATCGCGCTGACGCAGGTCCTGATACAGCGCGGCGCGTTCCTCCATTCCCTGACGCAGTATCCGCGTCAGCGCTTCGGCCTGCTCGCCGTCGACGATATGCATCTGGCCGACGAGATCCTGATCGACATCGAGGAAATGATTCTGAAAGTCTTCCGGAAAATCACAGTACAGCATGAAAGCCTTGCACTCGGGGTCTTCGCGATCCAGCGGATGCATCACGATCTTGCCGAGCCAGGCCAAGCGCGCCACCTGATTGAACTGATGAATATCGAACTTCTTGCCGCGCTTATACTTGTTCAACTCGTTGCGTATTTCACCCAGATTCGTGACTTTTATTGATTTCATAAAAAACTCCTGCAGGCATAAACAGAACCCTTCTCAAGATACCCGGTTACTTCGACGACTGCTGCCGACGCAACGGGGGGCGAGAAACGTGGTCTGGGGCATTCCGGTGAACGCCGGACGTCAAAGCGGGCGGGGACCTACGCCTTGTCACCCGCACCGGTCGCTGGCAGCGAGGGAAATGGTTCACACGGTATCTTGAGATAGGCTTTCGGCATTCTCTCGAATGCGCCGCACCAAAAAAACCCCGGCACGCCGGGGTCAATGCATATGCGGCCTCGTTGATTGAGGACTGCTCAGTAGAAGGACGACCCGGACTGGGAACCGCCGGCGACCTTGGTCAGCGTGTTCTTGATCGCATCCGGCGCCGACATCAGCGTCATGAACGAATGCTTGCCCATCATCGACAGACCGGGGAAGAACACCGCCATACGGAAACGCAGGTTGAGTGCTTCGACCTGCTTGCCCTTGACCAGAATCTGATAGGGTAGATAGGCGGTCTGCTTCAGATCCCCGAAGTCGACCACCGACATCAGATAAGCGTCGTTGGCGTTGCCGTCGCTCTGGCTGTCCAGGCCCACGCCGAATACGGTCTGGTCAGTACCCGGTACGTCCAACTGATAGACGAATTTGGTGCCGTCCTTGCCCGCTTCGAGCGCCTTCTTGACTGCCGCCACGGCCTGGGCGTGGGAACCGAAGCTGTTGAGCTCCATCGGCTCGTCGACATGTAAGCAACCTGGACCTGCCCATTCATCTGCGTCACGGACACCGACAGCACCGCCCCGTAACCGCCGCGCGGCGTCTTGGCGGCCGCCGCCTGCAGCGCAGGGTTGGTCACCACCAGCACCGTCGCCGCCTGATAGGGATGGTACTTGCTCATGTCCGGACCATAAGTGCCCAGGAGTTGGAAACCAGCCGCCTTCAACGCAGCTTCGACGTCCTGCACCTTGGACATGAAATCGCCCTTGGACACGGATGCCAGCACGAAGGGCTTGATCGTGTCGGCGGCCTGCGCCCCACCCATGAATGCCAGGCCGAAACCCAGCACAACAAATTGCAGGAGTTTGCGAATCGTCATATTTGTGGACTCCTCGTAGTTACCGTCGCGTTATGTAGTCAATGCGCATCGTGACGTGCGCTTTTTCGGCAGACAGCAAAAGGGGCTATGTCTCCATGGCCCCTTTTGAGATGGATCGCTTCAGATGGAAACGAAATTACCCATCGACATCGGCTCAGAACTTGTAGCCGATGTTGAAGGACACGGCCGTTTCGCTCAGGTCGATCTTCTGACCCTTGTTCGGATCGGTCGAAGACGTCGTCATCGGCGCCGTGTAGGTCTTCTTCGGCGCATACATGAAGGCACCACCGAGCTTCCAGTGGTTGTTGAGCTGGTAGTCGAACCCGGCCGTGTAATGACTCTCGACCACCGCCGGCAGGATCATGTTGTAACCGATCGCGTGGCCCTCAATCGGCGACTTGCCGTAGTTGTAGCCGGCACGCACCTGCAGAGCGGGCGTCACCATGTAGTTGGCCGCAATCGCATAGACGGTCTGATCCTTCCACTTCGGCATAAAGCCGCTGTAGTCCTTCGGGCCCGTGATGCTGAGCTTGTCCATCACGTCCTTCCAGCCGATGTACTTAACCTGGCCGGAGATGGACAGCGCGGGTGTGGCGTGCATGGTCACGCCAATCGCCGCCATCTGCGGGGTCTTCATGGTCAGGGTGTACTGCCCGCCCGGATACGACGAACCACCCGCCACGATGTCGCCGGAAGCGAGGTTGTACTTAAGCTTGTAAGTCTGTTCGCTGGTGTAGGACGCGCCAACAGTCCACATAGGATTGATCTTGTACAACATGCCCAAGGTGGCACCAAGCGCGAAAGCGCTGGCCGAACGCGACATGTTGACGCCGTTGATGACCCCCATTCCACTGTTATAAATCTGCTGCTGGAACGAAGCCGACATGTAGCCTATATCCAGCGCGGCGCCCAGGCTCAGCTTGTTGTTGACCTTCCAAGCGAGGGCAGGAGCCATCTGCCAAAGCGATAGGTTGCTGTAGCCACGGAAATAGTTGGTGCCGCCGCCCATCGCCGAGGGATTGGGGCCGTAAAGCGTCTGCGGATAATCCACGCCCATACCGGAGGTGCCGTACATGCCACCACCGAAGTACACATTGGAGCCGTCGGAGGTCGGCGCAGACCAGCCCAGTGCCGGAATGCCATACATGTCGGTGTTGCTCTTGGACTTGCCGCCGCCGGTCGCGTTGAAATTGATGTTCCGCTCCGGCATGAACGCTTCCATGCTGAAGTCGGCCTGCGGGGTGATCTCGGTAAGACCGGCCGGGTTGGTGATGGCGGTCATGGCCGAACCGGGCGCGGAAACCACCGCTCCCGCCATCCCCATCTGATAGCTTCCGATACCGATCAATTCGTAGCCGTTGGTGGCATGTGCGCTACCCATCGCGCCGATGGCTGCAGCGACGGATGCTGCCAGGAGCGAACGCTTCACGATCTGTTTCATCCAGGTGTCCTCCGGTATTCGAAGTATTGGATTATGCTAATATTATGATATATCTGGAATTTCCCCAGTGCGAGCAAGCCTACGCGCAGCCCGGAAAATGTCAAACATCTTTGACTTATCTGTCAATCAAATAAATTCATGCTACAAAACGAGGGCTTATCACAAATAAACCTTCGGACTCCGACTCCCTGCATTGCACAGCAACTCGTAGCTGATGGTCTGCGCATGGCGCGCGACTTCGTCCACAGCGACGCTTCTCCCCCAAAACTCCACCTCATCGCCCACCTGCGCTCCCACCTCGCGCAAATCGACTGTCAGCATGTCCATGGAAACACGGCCGGCGAGGACTGCACGCACGCCGTTTACCGCCACGGGGGTACCAGTGCCCGCATGGCGGGGATAGCCGTCGCCATAGCCGATCGCGACGACGCCAACCGGCATGTCCTCCGGACACGTGAAGGTCGCACCGTAACCCACGCTTTCGCCGCGGCGATGCCGGTTGATCGCGATCAGCGGCGCACGCAGGCTCATTACCGGGCGCAGATCTAGCTCCGCCGCGCTTGTCTGCAGCAACGGCGAACTGCCGTAGAGCATGATGCCGGGGCGTACCCAGTCACGGTGTGCGGTCGGCAGCGACAGCACGGCAGCGGAATTGGCCATGCTGTGCTCGCCCTCCAACTCGGCGACCGCCGAGTCGAAACGCTGCAGTTGTGTGGCGGACAGCGGGTGCCCAGGTTCGTCGGCACAGGCAAAGTGGGTCACGAAGCCGGGCGGCCTCGGCAGACCATTCAGTTTCATCAGCGCGGCATGCACCTGCGGCAACCGTTCGGGCACGAAACCCAGGCGATGCATGCCGGAGTCCACTTTGATCCACAAACCGGGCAGACGACGCGAATTCGCGTTCTCGAGCAGTGCGAGCTGATGAGCTTCGTGCACGACGACATCGAGTTCCTGACTCGAAGCCGCCTGCAGTTCATCCTCGTTCTTGAAGCCCTGCGTCACCAGAATCCGCCCCGGGATACCCGCCTCGCGCAACGCCAGCGCTTCGGGAACGCAGGCGACGCCAAGAGCGTCCGCGCGGCCCGCCAGATAAGCGGCGACATTGAGCAGGCCGTGTCCATAGGCGTCCGCCTTGACCATGGCCACGACGCGGCTGTGCGGTGCGCTGCGACGTGCCTGCGTGAGGTTATGTCCCAGCGCCGCGAGGTCGATGTATGCGCTGGCTGCCCGTCTCACTCGAAGCCGCCCCCGTCTGCATAGACGTCCGACACATGGTTCTCGAAACGGGTGAACTGGCCGAGGAAGGTCAGGCGCACGGTGCCGATCGGTCCGTTACGCTGTTTGGCGATGATGATCTCCGCGGTGCCCTTGTCCGTACTGTCCTCGTTGTAAACCTCGTCACGGTAGATGAACATGATGAGATCCGCGTCCTGCTCGATAGCCCCCGACTCGCGCAGATCGGACATCACGGGCCGCTTGTTGGGACGCTGCTCGAGGCTGCGGTTGAGCTGCGACAGCGCGATCACCGGCACCGACAGCTCCTTGGCCAAGGCCTTGAGCGAGCGCGAGATCTCGGAAATTTCAGTCGCGCGGTTCTCGCTTGACCCAGACACCTGCATCAGCTGCAGGTAGTCGATCACGATCAGGCCGAGACCGTGCTCGCGCTTGAGTCGGCGCGCGCGGGCACGCAGTTCGGTCGGCGTCAGCGCCGGCGTATCGTCGACGAAGATCGGTACCTCGTTGAGCATCTGCACCGCGCTGGTCAGGCGCGGCCAGTCGTGCTCGTCGAGCTTGCCGGTACGCAGACGATGCTGGTCGATGCGTCCGAGCGAGGACAGCAGGCGCATGGTCAACTGCTCGCCGGGCATTTCCATGCTGAACACCGCCACCGGACTGCGCTGCTTGACCGCGCCGTATTCGGCGATATTCATGGAGAAAGTGGTCTTACCCATCGACGGACGCCCCGCGACAATCACCAGATCGCCCGGCTGCAAGCCCGATGTGCGCTCGTCCAGCTCGTCGTAGCCGGTCGCAAGACCAGTCACCGCATCGTCGCGCTCGTTGAGCATCTCGATGCGATCCAGCGCCGGACGCAGCAGCGACTTGATGCTGACGAAGCCGGCACGACCGCGCGCGCCCTGCTCGGCGATCTCGAACACCGCCTTTTCCGCGTCGTCGAGGATATCCTTGGAATCGCGCCCGTTCGGATTGAAGGCGTTGTCGGCAATGCGCGTGCCGACGCTGATCAGCTGGCGCAGCACGGAGCGCTCGCGCACGATATCCGCATAGGCGCGGATGTTCGCCGCGCTTGGAGTTTCCTTGGCCAGCGCGCCCAGATAGGCGAGACCGCCGGCATGCTCCAGCTCGCCCTCGCGCGCCAAAGCCTCGGACAGCGTCACCACGTCGAGCGGGTGCCCTTCTTCGGCCAGGCGCTCGATGGCGCGGAAGATCAGCTTGTGGTCATGGCGGTAGAAGTCCGTATCGGTGATACGGTCAGCGACCTGGTCCCAGGTGGAATTGTCCAGCATGAGACCGCCGAGCACCGCCTGCTCGGCTTCCACGGAGTGCGGGGGGATCCGCAGGGATTCGGGCGACGGAGCGCCGCCGCGTTGTTGTGCCCTGGAAACGATTTCGACCATACGCCCACGTGCGACACAGACCAACGAATAAAGACCCGGCGCCCGCCCTGTGCCGATCACGGCAAGCACCGGACGGCCGTTCCGGGAACGACCGCGCCGCGCCGTCCCGTTCAGAACGTCGCGGCGGCTGGTGCCGGAACGCCTCCTCGGCGCCCGGCTGGATACCTACATCGGCTGAACGCCGATGTCGATCATTCCACGTTCTCGGCCTTCACCACAAGCTTGATCGTGGCGTTGACGTCGCTGTGCAGATGCAGCGCGATCTCGTATTCGCCGGTCTGGCGGATAGCGCCTTCGGGCAGACGAACTTCGCGGCGCTCCAACTCGACGCCGGCCGCGGTCACGGCATCGGCGATGTCCTGCGTGCCGATCGAACCGAACAGCTTGCCTTCGCTGCCGGCGTGCGCGCTCAGCTCGACTTCGAGCCCCTCGAGCTGCGCGGCACGCGCCTGCGCTGCGCTCAGTGCCTCGCCCGCGGCCTTCTCGAGTTCCGCGCGCTTGGCCTCGAACTCGGCGATGTTCGCCGACGTAGCGTACTTCGCCTTGCCCTGAGGGATCAGGAAGTTACGCGCATAACCGGGCTTGACGCGAATCTTGTCGCCCAAACCGCCCAGATTTTCCACTTTTTCCAGCAGGATGATTTCCATGATACCTACCCTTCAATCAATAGTGACAGCCGCCGCACCCGCCTCACGAACGCTTGGCCAAACGACTCCGAATATCCACGAAACAGTCCGCAATACCCACGGCAGCCAACAAGGCCGCCATCTGCAGCATCGCGAACAGCAACAGGGCGTACAGCCCAACCAACCAACCCACGTTGAGCCCGGCCCGCTTCACCAACCCGTGCACCAGTCCCAGCGCCTGCATCAGAAAGGGCACCAGCCCCACGATCATCAGCTCCACCAGCAGCGTATTGCGCGACAGCAACGCAACCGCCGCCACGACCAGCATCGCTCCGGCCAGTAAAGGACTCATACGCCACCGGGTGAACTCCGCGCGGAAACCACCAGGGTTGTAAAGCATCGCCTGCCAGGCCCTGGCAAGCACCAGACTCATGCTGATGCTGAGCACAAGTGAGATGGCAAAAATGCCGGTGAAATACTGCGCCATATGCTTGATCGCAGTAGCCGCCTGATCCGCATTCATCCCCACCCGCTGCAATGTATCCTGTAGGGACTCTTGCAGCACACTGTGCCAAAACTGCGCAATGTTGGGATACCGCACATGGACCGCCAACACCCCGACGACGCCAACCACCCCCAACGCCTGCATCACCAACGCCCAAGATGCCGTGCGCCGCAGTAACAGCGCGAAGGCGAGCACCGGCAACCACTGCGCCAGACCGTAGAACAGACCAAACTGCAGCTGTCCAAGCAGCCCCAGAGACAGCATTGCGAGCAACGCCGTCCCCCAACCCGTGACCAACAGCGCCTGCGTGCCCCCCTTGCGCAACGCCACCAGCGCCACGGCTGAACCGCTCAGCAGGGTCAAAGGCGGCACCACCATGCTCAGGATGGAGAGGAGGACGGCCACGGTCACCGCCTGCAGCCGCCCCGCCATTATGAAGGCCGCTATCTTGCGCATAGTGCTTGCGCCCGCAGAACCGGGCTCAACGATTAGTGCTGATCGGTATACGGCAGCAGCGCGAGATAGCGTGCGCGCTTGACCGCCTGCGCCAGCTGACGCTGGTAGCGGGCGCTGGTGCCGGTCACGCGGCTGGGCACGATCTTGCCGGTCTCGGTGATGTAACCCTTGAGCGTGGCGAGATCCTTGTAATCGATCTGCTCAACGCCTTCGGCGGTGAAACGGCAGTAACGGCGACGACGAAAGAAACGGGACATGATGTCTTACCTCTGAAATGAGCGGGTGATGTTCACTCTTCCTCGGACGAAGCGGCGCTGGCCGAGGCTTCCTCGGAGCGCGGCCCACCGCGGCGTTCGCCGGCGGACTCGCCGCTGTCGCCTTCATCCTTGGACTTGGCCAGCGGAGAAGGCTCGGTCTCGGCCTTCTTGGTGCGCATGATCATGTTGCGCAACACCGCGTCGTTGAAACGGAACGCCGTTTCCAGCTCTTCCAGAGCAGGCTCGCCGCACTCGATATTCATGAGCACGTAGTGAGCCTTGTGCACCTTGTTGATAGGGTAAGCCAGCTGGCGACGCCCCCAGTCCTCGAAACGATGCACCTTGCCGCCATCGCCTTCGATCATGCTGCGGTAGCGCTCGACCATGGCCGGCACCTGTTCGCTCTGGTCAGGGTGGACCAGAAACACCACTTCGTAGTGACGCACGTTGACAACTCCTTTCGGATATAAAGCCTCCCGCCGACGAACGGCGGTGAAGCAAGGAGAGGGCTACCGGCGATCAAGCCGATTACCCGGTAAAAGGCGCGCAATTCTACGGGCTTGCCGGTAGACATTCAACTGTTTGAGGACTTCGACCGGGAAAGCCCGCACAAAAGAGGACAAACAGCGGAAACTACACCCGCCGCTGCCTCACCGCCTCGAACAGACAAACCCCCGCAGCGACCGAAACGTTCAGACTCTCCATCGCCGGCTCGATCGGAATTCGCACCAGCGCGTCGCAGGCTTCAGCAGTCAATCGCCGCATCCCGGATCCCTCGGCTCCCAACACCAGCGCCGTCGAACCGCGCAAATCCTGCGCGTAAAGATCCTGCTCTGCGTCTCCGGCGGTGCCGATCACCCAAATGCCAAGCTGCTTGAGCGACGCCAGCGTGCGCACGAGATTGGTTACCGCCACGAACGGAACCGCCTCGGCAGCGCCGGAGGCCGCCTTGCGTGCAGCCGGCGTCAGCGAGGCCGCCCGGTCGCGCGGTGCCACTACTGCCAGCGCGCCCACGGCAGCGGCCGTGCGCATGCAGGCACCCAGGTTGTGAGGGTCGGTAACGCCATCGAGCACCAGCAGCAGCGGCGCCGTCGCAGCCTCGACCCGATCGAGCAACTCTACCTCGCCAAGCGGCGGCGGCGGACGGTAGTCGGCCACCACGCCTTGATGACGCCCGTCCGGCACGCGCCTGTCCAACGCCTTGCGCGACGTCGGCTGCACCGATATGCCCAGCGTCTTGGCCTGCTTGACCAAAGCGCCCAGACGACGGTCGTCCCGCCCCGCATCGACCCACAGCGTCAGCACCCGCTCCGGGCCATGCGTCAACACCGACTCGACCGCATTGATGCCGTGCACCAACGCGTCGTCGCGCGCCTCCCGGCTCACCGGCTCTTGCGCCGCGGCTTGCGTCGGTGCCTGGAGCGCGGTGCCTCGGCAACCTTCGCCGCTTCCTGCGCTGCGGATTCGGGCATAAAATCGATCTTGCGCTCGTCGAGATCGACGCGCGCCACCCGCACCTGCACCGGATCGCCCAGACGATACATGCGCCCGCTGCGTTCCCCGCGCAGGCACTGCGTCACCGGATCGAACTGATAGTAGTCGTTGCTCAGCGCGGTAACGTGTATCAGCCCCTCGACGTAGACGTCCTTGAGCTGCACGAACAGACCGAAGCTCGTCACCGTACTGACCAGTCCGTCGAACACCTCCCCGACCTTGTCCTGCATGTACTCGCACTTGAGCCAGTCGACCACGTCGCGCACGGCCTCGTCGGCGCGCCGCTCGGTCATCGAGCAATGCTCGCCCAGCGTCACCATGTCGCCATGGCTGAAACGGAAGGTGCCCGGCTTCTTGCCGCTGAGCACGTGATAGATGCCGCGATGCACCAACAGGTCGGGGTAGCGCCGGATCGGCGAGGTGAAGTGCGCGTAAGCTGGATGAGCAAGCCCGAAGTGACCGCTGTTGTCCGGCGCATAGACCGCCTGCTGCAGCGAACGCAGCAACATGGTCTGCACCAGCTCGGTGTCCGGACGTCCCTGGATCTGACGCAGCAGCACAGCGTAATCCTTGGGCGTAGGCGTATCGCCGCCACCCAGGCTGAGGCCGACGCCGGCCAGGAACGCATGCAGCTTTTCCAGCCGCTCGACCGACGGCCCTTCGTGGATGCGGTACAGCGTGGGCATCTTGCGCCGCCCCAGCAGACGTGCGGCGGCCACGTTGGCGACGATCATGCATTCCTCGATGATGCGGTGCGCGTCGTTGCGCACCGTCGGCACGATGCGCTCGATCTTGCGCCCCTCGCCGAACAGGATGCGCGTCTCCTGGGTCTCGAAATCGATCGCTCCGCGCTTGCGCCGGGCGCGCGACAGGGCCTTGAAAAGCTCATACAGCGCATCGAGATGCGGCAGCAGCGCCTCGCGCCGCGAACGATCCTCACCCGTCCGGTCGACCACGATCCTGGCGACCTCGGTATAGGTCAGGCGCGCCGCCGAGCGTATCACTGCCGGATAGAATTCATGACTCTTGAGAGCGCCACCCTTGGACACCGTCATATCGGCCACCAGCGCCAGACGATCGACCTGCGGGTTGAGCGAGCACAGTCCGTTGGACAGGGCCTCTGGCAACATCGGAATCACCTGCCCCGGAAAATACACCGAGGTCCCGCGGCGGCGCGCCTCGACGTCCAGCGCGCTGTCCGGCTGCACGTAATGACTCACATCGGCGATCGCCACCAACAGACGCCAGCCACCGTCGTCCAGCGGCTCGCAGTAGACCGCATCGTCGAAATCACGCGCGTCTTCGCCGTCGATGGTCACCAAGGGCAAGTCACGCAGGTCGATTCGATCGTGCTTGGCGTCCTCGGCCACCTCTGCGCCAAACCTCTGCGCCTCGGCCTCGACCTCGCCCGACCATTCGAACGGCAGTTCGTAGCTGCGCAG
Organism: Acidihalobacter sp.; assembly: GCF_037381185.1. NCBI lineage: Bacteria > Pseudomonadati > Pseudomonadota > Gammaproteobacteria > Chromatiales > Ectothiorhodospiraceae > Acidihalobacter > Acidihalobacter sp. The sequence goes on along the minus strand of NZ_JARRQY010000001.1, from coordinate 8,011 downwards.
CGCGATGTCGATTTCCATGCCAGGGTCCATGTGCTCTCCCAGCACCTCGACCACGCGGCCGATCGGCTGCTTGTGCTTGGTCGGCTGCTCGGTGATCGCGGCCAACACGATCTGGCCGGAGCGTGCGCCGTTGGACTCCTCCGGCGGAATCAGCACGTCGAGCGGAAGGCGCTTGTTGTCCGGCGACACGTAGCTCACGCCACGTTCATCCACGAAGCGTCCGACTATCTGGTGCGTATTACGCTCCAGCACCTCGATCACTGCGCCTTCCGGCCGGCCGCGGTGATCCAGCCCCATGACCCGCACCACCGCGCGATCGCCGTGGAACAACCCGCGCATCTGCCGCGGCGCGAGGAAGACGTCGTCTCCCCCCTCGTCCGGCGCCAGGAAGCCGAAACCATCCGGATGCGCGATCACCCTACCGCGGATCAATCCCTTCTCCGACACCGGCAGGAAAGCGCCGTTGCGGTTGCGCACCAGTTGTCCGTCGCGCTGCATAGCGCGTAGACGCCGATCCAACGCATCCACGTCCACCGGCTCGGAAAGCTTCAACGCGCCGGCGAGCGCGTCGAAGCGCATCGGGCCGTCGGCGGCGTCCAGCAGCTGCAGGATCAGTTCGCGGCTCGGAATCGGACGTTCGTACTTCGCCGCCTCGCGATCAGCATGAGGATCAACGGGAGGCTTGTTGCGTGATTTGCGTTTGCTCATAGATATCCTGAATGCGACGCGAAGGTCCGTTCCCGAACCGACACGCCTTGAAAATCAAGCGCTCCCGCGCAGGGAAACGCCAATGAAGCCAAAACACCATCATAATGCATTGACAAGCACGAAAGCGCGCTGTAAATTGCGCCTCCTGTTGCGGGCCAGCCCCGCAATGCCGAGGTGGCGGAATTGGTAGACGCGCTAGCTTCAGGTGCTAGTGGGGGAAACCCCGTGGAGGTTCAAGTCCTCTCCTCGGCACCATTTCTATCGAAAATTCAGCATCCCTGAGAATCGTCCGATCAGGAATCGCCGGTTTTCGCGCAGGGTCATCACACGTCCGTGTGACACGTCAGACTCCCGGATAACATCGAGATCCGCAGCCGGTCGCACGGCATCGTGCATCGTTATGCCTCCCAGCGTAGCCGGCACCGATTCCGCCAAGTCGGAACGCGCGCAGGCGCGCGCTCCGCCCCGCTCGTCGACTAGCCGATCGCCATCAGACTGGCATTGCCTCCGGCCGCCGCCGTGTTGATCGAAGTGGCCACTTCCTCCAGCAGCCAGTTGAGGCAGTAGGCCTGCGGGTCCTGCAGCAGCTCCTGCGTCGTCGCCGCCTGCATCAGGACCAACGGACCGGACAGCTCCGCAAGTCTGCTGCTGACCTGTACGACCTGCCCGTCGTCGCCTTCGACCAGAGCGCCGGAGAAGGGTCCGTCCTGCTCCCAGTCCTTCGTCCAGGACACGCGTCCGCGTACCGCCTCGGGCAAGCCCGAAAGAACCGCTTCCAAACCCGATCCGGCATCGATCACAGCCGAATTACCGGTCGCCAGCACGGCCGCGAGTTGCCGGTACAGCCCCTCTTCGGTCTGTGGCACCAGCAAAATCCGGCCGCGGGGATGCAATGCGTAGAGATTCAGCTCGCCGACCGGGCCTGGCAGTTCCTTCTCGAGACCGAGCGAGGACCGATCGGAGCAGGCTCGCACCGCCCTCGCTGCATCCCCCTCCCCCTTGCCGCCGAGCCAGGAAACATATGCGGTCAGGAGCGGATTCACCTGGACGGTCTCGTCCCGCGGCGCCACAGGGGCACGTTGCACGATACGGCCGATGTAGAGCGGGCCACCGGCTTTCGGACCGGTGCCGGACAGACCGCGCCCACCGAAAGGCTGCACGCCGACCACGGCCCCGATGATGTTTCGATTGACGTAGAGATTGCCGACCTTGACCCGGCCGGTCACATGCTCGATGGTCTCGTCGAGCCGGGTATGCAAACCGAAGGTAAGGCCGTAGCCGGACGCGTTGATATCGTCGATCAAACGATCGACCTCGCTGCGGCGATAGCGGATGACGTGCAGGACGGGACCGAACACCTCCCGTTGCAGGTCGGACAGCTCCTCCAACTCGATGATGGTCGGCGCGACGAACGTACCCTCCTGCGCGCCGTCCGGCAGCGTCAGCTGCTCGACCGGCCTGCCAAGACCACGCATCCGCTCGATATGCCGTTCGATGTCCGCCTTGGCTTCCGCACTGATGACCGGCCCGATGTCGACGTTGAGGCTATCGGTGCACCCAAGGCGCAGCTCTTGCAGCGCACCCTTGAGCATCTGCAGGGTCCTGTCCGCGATCTCCTCCTGCAGGCAGAGCACCCGCAGCGCCGAGCAGCGCTGGCCGGCGCTGTCGAACGCCGAAGCGATCACGTCGGCCACGACCTGCTCGGCCAATGCCGAGGAATCGACGATCATGGCGTTCTGGCCACCGGTTTCGGCAATCAGCGGAATCGGCTTGCCTTGGTCGGAAACGCGCGCGGCCAGTTGTTTCTGGATCAACTTGGCCACTTCGGTGGAACCGGTGAACATGACGCCGGCGGTCTCTTGCGCGCCGACCAGCGCCGCGCCCACGCTGCCGTCACCGGGCACGAACTGCAGAACGCCCCTGGGGATACCGGCGGCATGGAGGATCTTCACGCCCTCGGAGGCGATGATAGGCGTCTCCTCGGCGGGCTTCGCGAGCACGGGATTGCCTGCTGCCAGTGCCGCGGACACCTGCCCGGTGAAGATGGCCAGAGGGAAATTCCACGGGCTGATGCACACCACCGGGCCAAGCGGAGTCTGCCCGGTGGTCAGGGTATCGCGCGCCTGTTGCGCGTAGTACCTCAGCATGTCGATCGCTTCGCGTACCTCGCCGACGGCATTCGCCGCCGACTTGCCGGCCTCGCGCATGGCGATGCCCATCAGCGTCCCGATGCGGGACTGCATGATGTCCGCCGCGCGCTCCAGGCAGGCGGCACGCTCGGCCGGGGACACGGACGCCCAGCTTGCCGCGCTGTCGGCCGCGGTCCTCACCACGCCTGCGGCGTCCTCGGCCCTGAGTTCGGTCACCTGGCCAACCTGATCGCGATGATCGGCGGGATTGAGGATCGGACGCGTGACGCCGTCCGTCGAACCGTCGGCGAGAATAGGAAGCGCGTGCCACTGTGCGGCGGCGCTATCGGCAAGCGTCTGCGACAGATCGGCCAACGCCGCTTCGTTGGAAAGATCGATGCCTTTGGAATTCACCCTCGCCTCTCCGTACAGGGAGGCCGGGGAGGAAATCAGTTCGTGCGGCGCTCCCGGCGACGGCATCGCCTCGACGGTCTCCACCGGATCCGCGATCAGCGTATCAACGGACACCTTCGAATCCGAAATGCAGTTCACGAAGGATGAATTCGCGCCGTTCTCCAACAGACGGCGCACCAGGTAGGCCAACAGGGTTTCGTGCGTACCAACCGGCGCGTAAATACGGCAGGGCCGGTCCAACTTCCCCTTGCCAACGACCTCGTCGTACAACGGCTCACCCATGCCGTGCAGACACTGGAACTCGTATTCTCCAAGCTCGAAATCCGGCCCCGCCAGATGATAGATGCTGGCCAGCGTCTGGGCGTTGTGCGTCGCGAACTGCGGGAACACCGCATCCAACGCTCCCAACAGCTTGCGGGCGCAGGCGATATAGGCGACGTCCGTATGAACCTTGCGGGTATAAACGGGAAAATCCTCCAGACCGTCCACCTGGGCCCGCTTTATCTCCGCATCCCAATACGCGCCCTTTACCAGCCGCAGCATGATCCGACGCCCCGCCCGCCGCGCCAGATCGATGACATAGTCGAGCACATACGGACAGCGCTTGCCGTACGCCTGCACCACGAAACCGAGGCCATTCCAGTCCTTCAGGTCAGGATCAAGGCAAAGTTCCTCCAGCAGGTCCAGAGACAATTCCAGGCGGTCGGCTTCCTCGGCATCGATATTGAGACCGATGTCGTACTGTCCGGCCAGCACCGCGAGCGCCTTGACCCGGGGCAACAGCTCGCCCATCACTCGATCCGCCTGGGCGCGAACGTAGCGCGGATGCAACGCCGACAGCTTGATGGAGATGCCAGGACCTTCGTAGACGCCCCTACCGTCGGAGGCACGCCCAATAGCGTGGATAGCCTGCTCGTAGTCGTCGTAATAGCGCTGCGCGTCGGCTGCGGTCATGGCGGCCTCCCCGAGCATGTCGTACGAATAGCGATACCCGCGAACCTCCAGGGAACGGGCGCGCTTTAGAGCCTCTCCTATCGTCTGACCGGTGACGAACTGCTCGCCCATCATCCGCATCGCTCGATCCACGGCGCTGCGAATGACTGGTTCGCCGTAACGGGCTACGATGCGGGTCAGAGCGCTCAGCAGATTGCGCTCGCTGACCGTTGCGGTGAGCCTGCCAGTCACCACCAGGCCCCAGGTCGCAGCGTTAACGAACAGCGAGCGCCCGTCGCCGATATGCGATTTCCAATTTCCCGTGGATATCTTGTCCCGAATGAGCGCATCGCGCGTCGCGGCATCTGGAACGCGCAGCAAGGCCTCGGCAAGACACATCAACGCCACACCTTCCTGGCTGGACAGCGAATACTCCTGCACCAGACCCTGAACGCCGCCGCCGCCGCTGTGCTTGGCGCGCAGCGCCGTGACCAGCTTACGCGCGGTTGCCGCAATGCTCTCCTTCAAGGGCTCGGCGAAGCTGGCCGCCTCGATCAGCGGTTCCAGACACTCGGGCTCCGGACGCCGATACGCCGCCGTAATGGCCTGACGCAGTTCGCTTTGCGGCCTGATCGGCGGCGCGAAGCGCGCAAACGGAGGCCGTACGCCGGTATCGGAGGAAATCGAATCGATCTGTGGATTCTGCATGGGAAAGCCCGCCGGATGATTGTGGAACGTCAAATGCCGACAACCCTGCAAGCCCCGGCAATCCATGGGCTTGGCGGATTTCGATACGCAACCGTGGACACGCCTTAGATACTCATAGCATGGCAGGTGCGCATACGCTCGGCCGTACCGTCCGAAGGGTGCGAGACTTGCGATCGCGGTTCAGACGCTATTGCAGCGCCCTTCGAACAGGCTCCTATCGGCCCGGAGAACCAAGTTCATCGCAAAAGCTCGTCTCCCGCCGATTTGCGCCCAGAATAAATCAGGCGGCGAAGTCTTTTTTACCTTAATTAAAAGCATCAAAGCTATAATGACTTTATTTTCACATTACATCTAATATAAATGCCCACAAAACTCCAAAATAAAAGTGAAATTGACTCGTTCGATGCAAAAATCCTCGACACGCTTGCCGAGGACGGACGCATCTCGATCACGGACCTAGCCGCCCGCGTCGGGCTATCGAAAACCCCCTGCCAGGTCCGTTTCAAGCGCCTCGTCCGCGAGGGCTATATCGATGGATTCAAAGCCGTCCTGAATCCCGCCAAGATCGGGCTCGAACACGTCGCCTTCGCCGAGGTCAAGCTCACCAACACCCAGGAAGACGCGCTCAAGCGATTCAACGCGGCAGTGAAGCAAATCAAGGAAGTCGAGGAATGCCACATGATCGCCGGCCACTTCGACTATCTGCTCAAGGTCCGGACCCGCGACATCCACCGCTACCGGCACGTCCTGGGCGAACTGATCTCCACCCTGCCTTACGTTTCCAGCACCTCCACCAACGTGGTCATGGAAGCGGTGAAGGAAAACTGGAACGACTCATCCAGCGGCAATACCTGACGATGGCCGAAGCTGCGGCAGTTCCTTCATAAGGTCCGAAAACAGCCATTCCGGGGCTTGCTGGTCTTCTATACTGCCCGCATGCATACCGACCTCGACCACGATGCCTGCTACCGGGCGCTGCTCACGCGCGACGCCCGTTTCGACGGTGTTTTCTACACCGGCGTCGTATCGACCGGAATCTACTGCCGACCGATCTGCCCCGCCACTCCGCCGAAACCCGAAAACTGCGTGTTCCTACCCAGCGCCGCGGCAGCCCATCGCATGGGTCTGCGGCCCTGCCTGCGCTGCCGTCCCGAGCTGACGCCCGGCATCGCCGGCTGGCGCGGCACGGCCAGTACGGTTTCCCGCGCGCTTCATCTCATCTCGGAAGGCGCGTTCAACGAAACCGGCGTGGACGGTCTCGCCGAACGGCTAGGCGTGAGCGCGCGCCATCTGCGGCGCCTGTTCGATCGCCACGTCGGTGCCTCGCCCATCGCCGTCGCCCAGGCGCATCGCATCCTGTTCGCCAAGAAACTTCTCGGGGAGAGTTCACTGAACATGGCCGACATCGCCGTGGCGGCCGGATTCGGCAGTGTGCGCCGTTTCAACGCCGCCATGCAGCAAACCTACGGACGCCCGCCCGGCGAGCTGCGCCGCGGCCTGCGGCCCGAGGGTAACGACGCCGCCGGCGTGACGCTGAAGCTGCCGTTCAGCCCACCCTACGACTGGCCGGCCATGCTCGATTTCCTGCGCCTGCGCGCAATCCCCGGGGTGGAAGCGGTCGACGACCAACGCTATCGCCGAAGCTTTTCCCTGAATGGTTCCCAGGGTGTGCTTGAAGTGCGCCACCCGCCACAGACCCATCACCTGCTGGCGACCATCCACGGCGGCAGCGTCTCCACACTGGGCAGCGTGGTCGCACGGCTGCGCAGGCTGTTCGACCTCGATGCCGACATCACCGCCATCGACGCCCACCTGGCCTCCGATCCATTGTTCGCCGCACGCGTAGCGCAGCGCCCCGGCCTGCGCGTACCGGGCGCCTGGCACGGCTTCGAGCTGGCCGTTCGCGCCATTCTCGGCCAGCAGATCAGCGTCGCCGCGGCCACCACGCTGGCCGGCCGACTGGCCGCAGCCTTGGGCGAAGCGATCGCAACGCAGCCGCCAGGCGCCCCGCAAGACGTACACACCTTGTTCCCCGCGCCATCGGCCCTGGCCGCGGCGGACCTGACCGGCATGGGGCTAACGCGCTCGCGCGCCGAAACGCTGCGCAAGCTGGGCCGGGCAATGACGGAAGACGCGCAGCTGCTGCGCCCGTTCGAAACCCTGGAAGAGACCGTCGCCAAGCTCGTCGGATTGCCCGGAATCGGTCCGTGGACGGCGCAGTACATCTCCATGCGCGCACTGCGCGAACCCGATGCCTTTCCCGCCTCCGACCTCGGCCTGCTGCGCGCACTGGAAACGCCCGCGGGCCGCCCAAAGCCGGCCCAGCTCCTGGCCAGGGCCGAGGCATGGCGGCCGTGGCGCGCCTATGCCGCTCTGCGCCTATGGCTGCAACCCGATCCCACACCTTACCCAAGCACGCCGACATGAACGCACTCGTACTGCACAGCGAACGCCTCACCAGCCCGATCGGCGAAGTGCTGATTCTCACCGATGCCGAAGGCCGCTTGCGCGTTGTCGAATTCGCCGATCATCCCGACCGGCTGCAACGCCTGCTCACCCGTCACTACGGCGCGCAGGGCTACCGGCTGGTTCCGGCCACCACGCCAAGCCCGGCCGGCCAAGCCCTGACCGCGTATTTCGCCGGGGACCTCGGCGCGCTCGACGCCGTGCAGTCCGTCGCCACCAACGGCACGCCTTTCCAGCGCGAGGTCTGGCGCGCCCTGCGGGACATTCCCGCGGGACAAACGCTCAGCTACGGGGAACTGGCCTCGCGCCTCGGCCGGCCCAAAGCCGTACGCGCCGTCGGCCTGGCCAACGGCGCCAATCCCATCGCCATGGTGGTTCCCTGTCATCGCGTCATCGGCGTCAACGGCACACTCACCGGCTACGGCGGCGGCATCGAGCGCAAACGCTGGCTGCTGCGCCACGAAGGCATGCGCGTCGAGGGCGACAGGGTCGGTTTTTAGAACATTGCGAGGCCGCGACAAACGTTGCTGCAGGCTACACCTTGAACTGCCCGACCAGGCCCTGCAGCTGCGCCGCCAGGCGCGCCAGCTCCTCGCTCGCCGCCGCCGTCTGCTGCGACGCACCCGCCGTCTGCTGCGTCGAGGCGCTGATGC